>JBGPLH010000007.1:0-22654 GCA_041486365.1 Thermodesulfobacteriota bacterium
ATGAGCGTGCCGAGCATGGCGCCGATCAGGATGAGCGCATAGGGTCCGTCGAAATAGGCCATGCCGAGCTTGTGGTAGAAGCCGATGAGCATCACGAGCCCGGACAGGAACGTGAACATCGCGGCCCACCGGAACCACCAGAGGGCCCGGGGGACGAGTTTCGCGGTCGCGTTGTTCTTGGTGCCCGCGTCCGTTTCCGCGAAGAAGGGACCCTGCACGAAGTTGAAGTAGTAGAGGAGACCGATCCAGGTGATCCCCGCGAGGTAGTGGATCCAGCGAAGCAGGTACAGAACGCCGTCACTCGTGAACAAGGCCATGTCCGCCCCCCTGTGATCGCCGGGTTCCCCGTCCCGGGACGCGGGAGGCGCACGGCCTCCGCCCGGCGCGCCGCAGGGACGTGTCGCCCGATGGGTCCTGCAAAAGGCTGGCGGATTTAAGCAAATCGCCCCGCCGGGTGTCAACGTCCGTCGTCGTCAAAGTGTTCCGCGGGGTCTTGCGACCGGGGCGCGATCCGGCGATTCTCCCGGGGTCGTCATGCCATCGGATCGACCGGAAAGGGAGGAAGGATGGGCTACGAGCAGATCGATTACGAGGCGCGGGACGGGATCCTGCTCCTCACGCTGAAGCGGCCGGAGAAGCTGAACGCCTATACGCCCACGATGCACCGCGAGCTGCTCGACGCCATCGACCGGGCGGACGCCGACGACAACCTGAGGGTCGTGATCGTCACCGGAGCCGGGCGCGCGTTCTGCGCGGGCGCGGACCTCTCTGGAGGCGGGGGCACCTTCGACTCGAGTGGGCGGCACGGGATCGAGGATCACCGGGACGGCGGCGGGCTGGTCACGCTGCGCATCTTCGAATCGAAGAAACCGTTCATCGCGGCCATCAACGGCCCCGCCGTGGGGGTGGGGATCACGATGACGCTTCCGATGGATATCCGCATCGCCAGCACGAGCGCCCGCATGGGGTTCGTCTTCGCGCGCCGCGGGATCGTGCCGGAAGCCTGCTCGTCCTGGTTCCTGCCCCGCATCGCGGGGATCCAGCAGGCGGCCGAGTGGGTCTGCACGGGTCGGGTCTTCGACGCGCAGGAGGCGCTGGCCGGGCGTCTCGTGAGCCGCGTGGTGGAGCCCGACGCGCTGATCCCCGCGGCCACGGCCCTGGCCCGCGAGATCGCCGACCACACCTCCGCGGTCTCCGTGGCGCTCGCGCGGCAGATGCTCTGGCGGATGCTTGGGGCCGATCACCCGATGGAGGCCCACCGGGTCGACTCGCAGGCCATCTTCGCGATGGGGCAATCGGCGGACGCGGCCGAGGGCGTCACGGCGTTCCTCGAGAAGCGCCCGGCGCGGTTCCCGATGCGGCCGAGCAAGGACATGCCCTCCTTCTACCCCTGGTGGAAGGAAAGGACTTTCAAGGAACGATCCGGCAAGTAACGATCCGGCAAGAAGGACGGAGGGGAGAACACGATGACGGGATTTCGCGGGGCGCGGGCGGCATGGCTGTCCGCGGCGGTGACGGGAGCCATGCTGGTGGCGGGCGCGGCGCGGGCGGAGATGCGTCCCCCGGAGACGTGCACGGTGATCAAGGAGACGAAGATCCAGGGGAACGCCTGCAAGGCGCTCATCCTGAACGGCTGCAATCATGAGGTGGAGTTGAACGTGTACTATGAAGCGGCCCTCCGGCAGACAGTGATTCTCCCCGTGCTGGCGGAGGGACCCACCTACGAGTACCGGGACGCCGGCACGGTGAAGGCGGACGAGAGGGGCAAGCTCATGCCGGGGGAGTCCCGCTGGTTCGTCCACACCAGCCCCGGGAAAGGCATCGAGGTCGCCAAGTGCAAGGTGGGGTTCGACTACCTCTATCAGCCGAAGTAAGCATATGAAATTACAATGGAAAGAGCCGCCGGTGAGTCCCGGCGGCATTTTTCTGAGCATCATTCATATATGCGAATCTGCCCCCGGCCGCCTGGCCCCGCCCGGGAGGAGCCCGGAAGGCTCCACGTCATTTCCGACCCCTCCCTATCCGCGCCCTACTCATCGGGAATAGAATGGCCCTTCGATCGCCAGCGGGACGGCTCGAACCTCACCACCGACGCAACCAAACTCAAGATCCGGGAGACCCGGCATGGACTGCCCTTCTTGCGGTCACGCCAACCGCGAAGGCGCGCGGTTCTGCGGCGATTGCGCCGCACCGCTCGTCGTCTCCGCGGTCTGCCCCGCCTGCGGCGCATCCAACCCCCACATCCAGAAATTCTGCGACGGCTGCGGCCGGCAGCTCGGCGCTCCCGCGTCCGCGACACCCACGCCCCGGCCGTCTCCCGCGATTCCGTCGTTCTTCGCATCTGATCGCTACAAGGTGAAGCGCTTCCTCGGTGAAGGGGGCAAGAAGCGCGTCTACCTTGCACACGATACCCGCCTCGATCGCGACGTCGCCATCGCGCTCATCAAGACCGAGGGTCTCGACGAGGCCGGCCTCGCCCGCGTGCGGCGCGAGGCGCGCGCGATGGGGCGCTTGGGCGATCACCCGCACGTCGTGACCGTGCACGATATCGGCGAGGAGAACGGCCAGCCCTACATCGTGAGCCAGTACATGGAGGGAGGGTCCGTCGAGGATCTCCTGCGGGAGAGTGAGGACCATCGCCTCGCGATCGATCATGCGTTACGCGTAGCCGATCAGATCGCCCAGGCGCTCGATCACGCCCACTCCCGGGGGATCGTGCACCGCGACCTCAAGCCCGGAAACGTCTGGCTGAGCCGGGACGGCACCGCCAAGCTCGGCGACTTCGGCCTGGCCGTGGCGGTGGACCGGACGCGGGTCACCACGGCGGGCATGATGGTCGGGACCGTGGCCTACATGCCGCCCGAGCAGGCCATGGGACGCGAGGCGGAGGCGCGGTCCGATCTGTACTCGCTCGGCTGCATGCTCTACGAGATGCTCGCGGGCCGCCCGCCCTTCCTCGGCGACGATCACGTCTCGATCATCAGCCAGCACCTGAACACGGCCCCCGTCGCGCCCTCCTGGCACAACCCGGGCATAGCCGGCTCGCTCGAGGGATTGATCCTCGACCTCATGACGAAGGCCCCGGAGGACCGGCCCGCAAGCGCCGCCGTCGTGCGGGAGCGACTCGCCATCGCCGCCAGCGCTCCTGCCGCCGCGCCGCAGGCAACGCAGGCCGCGACCGCCGTGCACTTCCGCCAGGGTGCGCGCTTCGTCGGGCGCCAGCGCGAGATGGATCAACTTCGGGCCTCCATTGACGGCGCGCTCGGGGGGCAGGGCGCGATCGTCATGCTCGTGGGCGAGCCGGGGATCGGCAAAACGAGGCTCTCGGAGGAGGCCGGCGTGTACGCCCAGCTCCGGGGCTTCCAGCTGCTCACGGGCCACTGTCAGGAAACGGAGGCCGCCCTTCCCTACCTCCCTTTCGTGGAAGCGGTCCGCCAGCACGTCCTCAAGGAGCCGGCCGAATCGCTTCGGGAGGAGCTGGGCGATGCGGCGTCCGACGTGGCCAAGCTCGTCTCCGAGATCCGGCAGCGGCTCCCCGACATCCCCGCCTCGCCGCCGACGGAGCCGGAGCAGGAGCGCTACCGACTCTTCGAGAGCGTCTCGTCGTTCCTGATCAACGCATCGAAGGCGACGCCGATCCTCCTCGTGCTCGACGATCTCCACTGGGCCGACAAGCCCTCGCTCCTCCTGCTCCAGCACCTTGCGCGCCGCCTCAAGGGGAGCCGGCTCCTCATCCTCGGCACCTACCGCGACGTGGATCTCGATCGCCGCCATCCGCTGTCCGAGATGCTGGCGGCGCTCCGGCGCGAGCGCCTCTACGAGCGGATCCCGCTGCGAGGGCTCTCTATCGACGAGCTGGCGGCGATGCTCGCCGCGAGCGCGGAGCACGACGTGGGGCGCCGGGGGCGGGCGCTCGCCGAGCTGCTTCATCGGGAGACGGAGGGGAACCCGTTCTTCTGTGAAGAGATCGTGCGGCACCTGGTGGAGATCGGCGGCATTCGGCGCAAGGACGGCCGCTGGATCATCGACGCGGCGCGCGTGGAGGATCTCGGAATCCCGGAGGGGGTGCGCGAGGTGATCGGGCGGCGGCTCTCGCGGCTCTCGGAGCCCTGCAACGTGGCGCTCTCCCACGGGGCGGTGCTCGGGCGGGCGTTCGAGTTCGCGACGCTCGGGCGGATGGCGGGGCTGGACGACGACGTCTGCCTCGCAGCGGTGGAGGAGGCGCTGGCCGCGCAGATGATCGTCGAGGCGCGCGGCAGCGCGGTCCCTGCCTACGCCTTCACCCACGCGCTGGTCCAGGAGACGCTCTACGGCGAGCTGTCCCTGCCCCGCAAGCAGCGGCTTCACCTCAAGGCCGCCGAGGCGATCGAAGCAACCCACGGAACGAACCTCGCGGCCCACGTCGCCGGACTCGCCGTTCACTACCGGATGGCGGGCGCGGCCGCCGATCCCGCCAAGGTCCTCGACTACTCCCTGCGCGCCGGACAGGCCTCCGCCGCGATCTTCGCCTGGGAGGAGGCGGCGGCCCACTGGCAGGCGGCGCTCGAGATCATGGAGGAGCGGGGTGCGCCGCCGCTCCATCGCGCGGAGCTGCTCGAGCGGCTGGGCGATCTCATCTACGTGACCGGTGCCGATCCCGAGCGCGGTATCGGGTACATCGACCAGGCACGGAAAGTCTACGAGGCGGAAGGGCAGCCGGAGCGCGCCGCGCAGATGCGCTCGCGGATCGGGTTTCACCTGGCCTTCGGCCTCGAGACGCTCGATATCGGTCGCGCGATGGAGCATTTCCGCGCGGCGGAGCCCGTTCTCACCGCGGGGCCGGAGCGCGCGGCGCAGGTGTACTACTACATCGGTCTCGCCTCCGCGGCGCTCTGGGGCCTGCGCCAGGAGCAGGGGCTGGCCGCGAGCCGGCGGGCGGTGGAGATCGTCGAGAGGTTGGGACTGGAGCCCCTCTGGGCGAATGCGGCGGCGCTGCACGGCTGGTTCCTCTGCGGCGGCGGCCGGGTTCGAGAGGGGATGGCGCTCCTGGAGCGCGCATGGGTCGTGGCGGATCGGTCCAATCATGCCGTGGCGGGATTCCTGTGCGCCTGGTGGCGGGGCGTCTGGGCGAACATGTACGGGGATCCCCGAGAAGCGCAGAGCTGGTACCTGAAGGAGCTATCCAAGCCCCGCCTGTCCCAGGCGCCCATCCAGAGCCGTTACCTGCTCGGGGCCCTGGCCTACGCCCACGTCTTCACCGGGGAGCCTGGGAAAGCGCGCGCGGTCCTCGATGAGGCGAACCCCGAAGGGAACCTCATGGTTGCCAGCGGGGCCGAGGGAGTCCTGGCGTTCTGGCGGGGCGATCTCGCGAAGGAGAATGAGCACTGTGCGCGGACCATCGAGCTGTTCCGGAAGACCGGCAGCCGGGCTGCGGAATGGAGCACCCTCACAGACTGGGCGAGGGTTCAGGGTCTGCAGGGATTCCACGACCGGGCGGAGTCGCTCTGCGCCGAGGCGCTCGAGATCGTCCTCCCCCAATGCATCCCCCATCACGAGTTCATCGTCCGGCACCGGCTCGCGCTTCTCAAGGTCGAGCGGGGTCGCCCCGCCGATGCGCTGCCCGAGCTGGAGCGTTGCCGGGAGGCCCACGCGACGCTCGAGGACCCCAGAGGGGTCTCGGGCCTGATGGCCCAGATGGAGGCGGTCGTGGCGGCAGCCCTCGGGCGGGCGGAAGAAGCCGAAGGCCATTTCGCCGAAGCCATGCCGATCTTCGAGCGCTACGTGCAGGTGTGGGAGAAAGCAGAGACGCTGTACCAGTGGGGCCGGGCGCTGCTGTTCGCCGGCGACGTCTCTCGCGCCCTGGAGAAGCTCGACGCCGCGCTCGATATCTATCGATCCCACGAGGCGGGGGCGTTCTGGCTCGAGCGCGTGCTCGCCGAGAAGCTCCGCGCACAGGGCGTGGACTCCTCTGACGTCCGCACGTCCATCGACACCGTGGCACTCGCGGTGCAGCGCGGGAAGCCCGACCTGCGACCGCACGCATCACCCGAGGGCACCGTGACCCTCGTCTTCAGCGACATGCAAGGTTTCACCGAGATGACCGAGCGGCTGGGGGATCTCCGCGCCCACCAGGTGATCCGCGATCACAACGCGGTCGTGCGCGGCGAGGTGAAGGCGCACGGCGGGGCGGAGGTGGAGCTTCAGGGGGATGGATTCCTGCTGGCGTTCCCGCAGGCGGCCGATGCGCTCGCCTGCTCGATCGCGATCCAGCGGACTTTCGAGGCGTACTGCGAGACGCATCCGGAACAGCCGATCCGCGTTCGAATCGGGCTTCACACGGGAGAGGCCATCGCCGAGGCCGACCGTTTCTTCGGAAAGACGGTGATCCTCGCGGCGCGCATCGCGGCGCAGGCACGCGGGGGGGAAATCCTGGTGTCATCGTCCGTGAAGGACGTCGCGAACGGCAACGACCGGGTCACCTTCGGCGAGGAGCGGCGCGCGGCGCTCAAGGGGCTTGCCGGCGACTACACGCTCCACCCGGTGCACTGGAAGACCGCGTCCCCCTGACGGGCACCTCAATCGTCTCATGGATATCGAAACGCCCGGCCGTTTGGCCGGGCGTTTCGCACCGCGCGGAAAATCGTCAGGCGGTCCTGAGTCCCTCGAGCCATCGCGTCAGGGCCTGGGAGGCCCCGGGTGCCGGGGCCTGCCCGCCGAGTCCCTTCAGCAGGAACCGATCGAAGACCTGATCCTCCATGGTCTGCACGATCATCTCCTCCGGGAAGAAGGAGAGGAAGGCGAGCTGCCCGAGCAGCTCCGCGAGGAAGCCCGCCTGATCCCGGCCGCGGACCTCCAGGTAGATCGCGCCTTCGTGTTTCTCAGGATCCCCGACGGAGAATGCGCTCAGCGCCAGACGCCGGAGGCCCGGCGCGCGCGCGCTCGAGATCGCCATCGCGAGGAAATCCAGCGACTCGACGGCGATGCCCTCCCGGCTCGATTCGATCTCGAACTCGGCCACCCAGGCTTTCTCGCGCACCTTCTTGGCGAAGCCCTGAATCACGCCGAAGCCGGCCTGGGACAGGCTCAACGACAGGGCGCCACACCAGCCCGGCGGGAACCGTCCCCAGAAGGAGAGCGCGAAGCGCCCGGGCTCGACCCGGTGTACCTCGAAGTGCGGCTCGGGCCTGAAGCCCGGCCGGAGCGCTTCCCCCTCGGCGAGTGGCTCCCCCAGGTCCGGCATCAACCTCCCCCTCATCTGAACGGACTCTCCGACGACGGTGAGCTTCACGGGGTCCTCCCGGACCGCGGCGAGCGCGATCTCGTTCTTGCAAGAGCCGGGCCGATCGCCGGTGGCTCGCGAAGACCGCGAATTTGCCGGGCTCCGGCGGGTTCGCGGACTCCTCCCGGGCTGTCCCGCTGCATGGTTTTTCATCAGGAGACCATTTCCAGGGCAACCGGTAGGCCCTGCGGGGACTGAAACGACGGCGCCCGGCCGACCGGCCGGGCGCTCTCTTGCGCGAAGGGGACACCGATCAGGCGCGCAGCGCGAGGTCCGCGATCATCCCCGCGAACAGGACGAAGAGGTAGGCGAGCGAGACGCGGAACATCGCGCGGGCGGCGTCGTCGGTCCGCTCGCGGAGCACGCGCACCGCGGCGAAGGTGAACCACCCGCCCAGCGCGAGGGCGAGCGCGAGGTAGAGGTTCCCGAGGAGGCCCAGCGCCACGGGGGCGATCGTGATGGGGATCAGGAGGAGCGTGTAGGCGAGCATACGGCGGCGCGTTGCCTCGTCGCCGCGCACGAGGGGGAGAAGGGGGAAGCCCGCCTTCGCGTACTCGTCCTTCCGGTAGAGCGAGATCGCCCAGAAGTGGGGCGGCTGCCAGAAGAAGATGATGAGGAAGAGCAGCCAGCCGGTCCAGCCGATCGTCCCCTCGATGGCCGCATCGGCGATGAGCGGGGCCACCGCGCCCGCCGCGCCGCCGATCACCACACCGAGCGTGGAGCGCGGCTTGAGCCACACGGTGTACACGAAGACGTAGAAGAGGATTCCGGCGATCCCGACGGCGGCGGCCAAACCGTTCGCCGTGGCCCACAGGATGATCGCCGAGAGGGCGCCGAGCGCGATCCCGAAGACCAGCGCCGGCCGGGGTGCGAGCAGTCCCGCCGGGAGCGGACGGCCCGCCGTGCGCGGCATGAGGGCGTCGCGATCCCGTTCGAGGTAGCAGTTGAGCACGTTCGCGGAGGCCGCCGCGAAGGCGGTGCCCACGAGTGTCCCGACGATCATCGCCGCGGGCGGCCACCCGTCCGCCGCCATGAGCAGGGCCGGAAGCCCCGTGAAGAGCACGAGGGGGAGCAGACGCGGCTTCGTGAGCGCGAGGTACAGCGCGATGCGGCGGGCCAATCCGCGCGGCCGGACGTGGATCGCCCGCGTGAAGGGCACCTGCTCGATCGTCCGGACCGGCTCGGCGCGCATGGAGTCCTTACGGGGTCGTATGATGGATGAAGTGGCCGAAAAGGAGCATCAGCACGGTCGTCATGGCCGCCGCGAGCACGAGCGGCGCGAAGAAGAGCCGGGAGTAGATGGCCGGATCCATCTTCAGGTGCATGTACCAGCCTACCACCGTCAGGAACTTCACCGCCGAGAAAATCAGGAGCAGCGGCACCAGGACCCCCCGCATCGCCGGCATGTAGTAGATCGCGACCTCCACGGCGGTGATCAACGTGAGGATCACCGCGACCTTCAGGTAGGTCGCGGGAGAGGGGTGATCGTGGATCTCCTGCTCGAGCAGCGCATCAGACATGGCCGTTTCCCCTTCGGTAAGACTCTTCTCGCGGCGGGTCCTCACATCAGATTTTCTCGGCCCTCGCGTCGTATCAGCTTGTGTCGGCCCACGCTGCGCGTGGGACCTCCGGTCAGACCGTGTCGGCCCACGCGTCTTTATAGTCGGCCCGCGCTGCGCGCGGGACCTGGGGTCAATCCGGTATCAGGTAGACCAGCGTGAAGATCACGATCCAGACGATGTCGACGAAATGCCAGTAAAGGCCCGCAATCTCCACCTTGAGCGCGTTCTCCGGGGAGATCCCCTCGCGCTGGTTGATCACGAAGAGCGAGATCAGCCAGAGCACGCCCACCGACACGTGCGCCCCGTGAAAGCCCGTGAGCACGAAGAAGGTGCAGCCGAACAGGTTCTGCGTGAGCGAGAGCCCGTGGTGGTAGAACTCCGTGAACTCGAAGGCCTGGAACCCGAGGAAGGTCAGCCCGAACAGGGCCGTCATGCAGAGCCAGAAGCTCGCCTTCCCCCGGTGCCCCTTCTGGCACGCCGCCAGGGCGAGCACCATGGCGAGCGAGGAGGTGAGGAGCACGAAGGTCGAGATGGTGGTCACCGGGATGTTCAGGATCCCGGTGCCCGTGGGCGGGCCGTGGTGCGGGAAGGGCCCGGTCACGCTGTGGCCCCGGTAGGACATGTAGGTGGCGATGAGCGAGCCGAAGAAGAGGCACTCGGAGCCGAGAAAGGTCCAGAAGCCGACCTTCAGATGCGGCTGTCCGAGGCTCGTCTCTTCCGCGTGCGCGACGGCTGCAGTGGACACCGGTCACTCCTGTCGATGAATCCGCAGGCCTCCGCGGACGGCACGCGCCGGGGCGGGGGCCGGGTGGATGCTCCCTAGTGGCCCGGCTCGTACACCCAGGCGAAGGTCGCCGCGAGCACGATCAGCACCCCCGCCACGTTCACGAACGGGTTGAAGAACCAGCCGGCGAAGAAGACCGCCATCCCCATGGCCAGCACGATGGGCCAGTAGGACGGCGGCGGGATGTGGATGTGCTCCGCCCCGCGCTCCCTCTCGGCCTTCTCCATCTGCGCCTTCTGGGCGGGCGACGCGTACTTCACGTCCCAGAAGGGCCGCGAGGACGTGACGTTCGGAAGCCGCGCGAAGTTGTAGACCGGTGGCGGGGAGGGAATAGTCCACTCCAGCGTCGCGCCGTCCCAGGGATCGGCCCCGGCGGGCTTGCCCGCGCGCAGGCTTCGGAAGAAGTTGTGGATGAAGATCAGGACCGAGACGCCGATCAGGTAGGAGCCGATCGTCGCGACCATGTTCCAGCCGTTCCAGCCGTCGGTGCCGTAGTAGGTGTAGATTCGCCGCGGCATGCCGTCCACGCCGAGGAAGTGCATCGGGAAGAAGGTGACGTTCAGGCCGATCAACTGGAGCCAGAACTGCAGCTTCCCGAGCTTCTCGTCCAGCAGCCGTCCGGTCATCTTCGGGAACCAGTAGAAGGTCCCCGCAAACAGCCCCATGATGCTCCCGCCGAAGAGCACGTAGTGGATGTGGGCCACGACGAAGTAGGAGTCCTGCTGCTGGAGATCCACCGGCGGGGAGGCGTGCATCACGCCCGACAGCCCGCCGATGACGAACATGGCGATGAATCCCAGCGCGTAGAGCATGGCCGTCGTGAGCCGGATCCGCCCGCCCCAGATCGTCGCAATCCAGTTGAAAATCTTCACGGCCGTCGGTACCGCGATCATCATGGTGGTGGTGCTGAAGGCGGCGTCCGCCACCGGGCCGAGGCCCGTCGTGAACATGTGGTGGCTCCACACGCCGAAACCGAGGAACCCGATGAGGATGCCGGAGAAGATCACGAAGGGGGCGCCGAAGAGCGGCTTGTGCGAGAAGGTGGGGAGCACCTCCGAGACGATCCCCATGGCGGGCAAGATCAGGATGTACACCTCGGGGTGGCCGAAGAGCCAGAACAGGTGCTGCCAGAGCAGCGGGTCGCCGCCGGCCTCCACCAGGTAGAAGTGCGTGCCGAAGAAGCGGTCGAACTGGAGGAAGATGAGCCCCACCGTGATGATCGGGAAGGCGAGCACCACGAGGAACTGGATCACGAGGGTCATCCAGACGAACACCGGCATGCGCATCAGCGTCATGCCGGGGGCCCGCATGTTCAGGATCGTCACGATGAAGTTGAAACCCGCCATCATCGAGGAGATACCGAGGATCTGCAGGCCGAAGATGTAGAAGTCGACGGCGTGGGTGGGCGAGAAGGCCTTCGAGGTGAGCGGCGCGTAGGCGAACCAGCCCACGTCGGGCGGCTGCCCCACGAGGAAGCTCACGTTCAGGAACAGCGCGCCGACGAGGAACACCCAGTAGGAGAGGGCATTCAGGCGGGGAAAGGCCACGTCACGCGCGCCGACCATGAGCGGGATCATGTAATTGAAGAACGCGGCCCCGATCGGCATGATCACGAGGAAGATCATCGTGAGCGCGTGCATCGTGAACAGGGCGTTGTAGGTGCCCGGCGCCACGACCGTCCCCTCCGGCACGGCGAGCTGGGTCCGGATGATCAGGGCCTCCAGCCCGCCGATCAGGAAGAAGCAGAACGCGGTCATCCCGTAGAGGATCCCGATCCGCTTGTGATCGACCGTCGTGATCCAGCTCCACGCGCCCCTGTACGCTTCCTCCTGCAACTTCGGAAGCGCCGCTGCTGTCGTCGACATCGCTTGCTCCCCTCGAAACGGTTCGGATTCGTCCCGTGCGCCCGCGCGGGCCTAGCGGAGGCTCTGCAGGTAGGCAACCAGGACTTCGACCTGGTCACTCTTCAGCTTCAGGTTGGGCATCCTCGCGTCCGTCTTCACCGCCTGCGGATCGCTGATCCAGCGGGACATGTTCTCGGGCGTGTTCTCCAGCATCCCCGACACGATCCGGGCGCGGCTCGCCACATGCGTGAGGTCCGGACCGATCTGCGCCTGTGCCGGCGACCCCTGGATGCGGTGGCAGGCGATACAGCCGGCCGTCAGGAACGTTGTCGCGCCGGTCTTGAGCTTCGGGTCCGTCGGGGGCGCCGGGACCGACTTCTGCTCCGCCACCCATCGGTCGAAGGAGGCCGGATCCTCGGCCACCAGATCGAACCGCATGAGCGCGTGGGAGGTCCCGCAGAACTCCGCGCATTGCCCGTGATAGAGGCCGGGCTTGTCGACCGTGAACACCTGCCGGTTCGTCCGTCCCGGCATCACATCGCGCTTGCCTCCCAGGCGCGGGACCCAGAAGGCGTGGATGACGTCCGCCGCGTGAAGCGACACCTCCACGGCCCGACCGACGGGGACGTGAATCTCATTGGCCGTGCGAATGCCGAGGTCCGGGTAATCGACGTGCCAGAACCACTGCTGGCCCGTCACCGTCACGCGAATCGCGTCCGCCGGTGCGGGCGCCGCCACGGCGAAGATCGTGCGGATCGTCGGGACGGCGATGAAGACGAGGATCACCGCCGGAAGGATCGTCCAGGCGATCTCGAGATTCGTGTGGCCGTGCACCTGCTCCGGCGTCTCATGCGACCCCTCCCGCACGCGGAACCGGAAGATCGCGATCAGGAGGAGCGCCTCCACGAACACGAAGATCCCGACGCACCACCAGAAGATCTGCTTGTAGACGTTCTGGATGGCCCAGCCGAAGTCCGACACGGGATTGATCGTGGAGCGCGTGTGGCTCACCATCTCGCAGCCGGCGAGGGCGGCGACGGCCCCGGCCAGGAGGCAGAGCGCGAGAACGCGGTGACGTCGGATCGACATGTCCGTATGTCCTTTTCCCGGCCCTCACCGCATCGGCGTCTCGCGAGGCGCGTCCCGCCCGCCTGCTCGACGGCGCGGGGGCGCGAGATCTCCGGGCGTGGGACCTCGAATGGGAGCGGGCCCGTGGCCTACGCAGGCGCCGGGGCCGATCTTCTTCGTCCGTGAATTCGTCAACGGCCCGAGCGTTGTGCGACCTGGGGCCGGATCTTCGGTGGGTGATCGCCCGATCCCAGGGGCCGTCGGGGACGACAGGGGAGCGAGACGCGCGAAACCTACTACGACAACGGATTTCAGTCAACCTCTTCGCGGTCCCATGCGCCCGTCCGGCATGCCGATTTGCCCGGCGGCCGGCGGCAGAGCCCGCGCGCTCGGTCCCCGTCTTCGTCCGGGAACCTGGAGGCGCGGAATCAATCGAAAGACATCCTCCCGATTCGCGTGGGATCCCGTAGGGTCGGCGGAAAGCATGCGATAGACATCTCCCGATGCGCCTGGGGCGTATCCTGATCCGCCAGGGCAGCATCCGTGGCGGGGTTGTACAAGAAGGCGTGAGGCGGCGATAATCGAGCCGCCATGGGCTCCGACGGCGGCGTCTCCGAAGATGCGACGGGCGGTCACACGCGGGTCTCGCGCCTGTACCTTCGGCTCTTGGGCCTCGCCCTGCTCCTCGCGTTCGCCTCCGTCGCCGTCCAGGTGACGCTCCTTATAGGGAGCCGCGGGCTCCTTCCGATCGCGCCCCTGCTCGACGCGATCCGGGCGAACACGGGCCGCTCCTTCCTCCCCGGATTTCCCACCCTCTTCTGGTTCAACGCGAGTGATCGGGCGCTCAGCGCCGCCGCCTGGACGGGCGCCGCCATCGGCGCGGCCCTGTTGCTCGGGCTCCGGTCGCGCGTGGCGCTCGCCGTCGCCTGGGCGCTCTTCCTTTCCATCGTGGTCGCCGGCCGCAGCTTCTTCACGTTCCAGTGGGACAACCTGCTGCTGGAGTCCACGTTCCTCGCCCTCTTTCTCCCCATGCCCTGGCTCGCCAACCGGCCGGGCCGCCCCGGGCCGCCGCCCTCACGCGTCATCGTATGGCTCTTCTACTGGCTGCTGTTCCGGCTCTACTTCGAGTCGGGGATCTCCAAGCTCCTCCCGGGCGCCCAGGGCTGGACCGATCTGAGCGCGATGTCCGTCTACTTCGAAACGGCGCCGCTCCCCTCCTGGCCCGGCTGGTTCGCGCACCAGATGCCGCTCGGGGCGGCGCAGGCCATGACGGCCTTCACGCTCGTCGTCGAGATCGTCGTTCCACTGCTCATTTTCGTACCGACCGTTTTCAGAGGGGGCCCTCGCTTCGCTCGGGGCCTCCGGGCGAAGCACGTGGCGCTCGGGATCTTCACCGCGCTCCAGGCGGGGATTTTCTTCACGGCGAATTACGGCTACTTCAACGTGCTCTCGGCGTTCCTCGGCGTCTGGCTCCTCGACGATCGGGACCTCGAAGCGATCGCGCGCCGGCTGCGCATGCCGCTCCGGCCCCTCGTGACCGAGGAGCCTCCGCGCTGGCGGGCGCCCTGGCTCGCCGTCGCGGGCTCGCTCCTCCTGATCGCCTCCCTGATGGAAGGAGCCCTTTTGTTCCGGTCCGGGGACGACTCGTGGCCGCCGCCGCTCGCCGCCTTCCGACGGATATGTTCTGCGGCGCGGATCGCCGGCTCCTACCACCTGTTCGCGAGCATGACCGAGCGGCGGATCGAGGTGACGATCGAGGGGAGCGACGACGGGCGGACCTGGAGCGCCTTCCGCCTGAGGTACAAGCCGGGCGATCCGGCCCGGCGGCCGCCGATCGTGGCGCCGCACCAGCCGCGCGTGGACTTCCTCCTATGGTTCTTCACGCTGGGTCCGCCCGGAAGGCCTGGGCAGGAGTATCTCGAGACGCTCCTGCGACGGATCTGCCAGGACCCGGCCGCCGTCGCGCAGCTCTGGGCGAGCGATCCGTTCCACGGAAAGTCGCCGGCCTTCGTCCGGCTCGGCTTCGACGACTATCGTTTCACCGATCGCGCCACGCGCCGCGCCACGGGCCGATGGTGGCGGATCCGTCGGGAAGCGGTCGGCCGTACCCTGAGCTGCGCCGATCTGCGTCGCTGATCCGCCACGGGCTCCGGCCGCTATAATGCCTCCGCGCCGAGCACCGCCACGCCTGCCCCGGCAAACCAGAGAGAAGATCATGTCGCGTGAGAAGAAAGTCGCCCTCGGCCTCGCCTTCGTCGCCGTGCTCGTCTTCGCGGGATCCCTGCGAAACGGCCTCACGAACTGGGACGACGACTACTACGTCACGCTGAACCCGATCATCGAGCGCCTGGATCCGGCGGGGCTCCGTGAGATCTTCGGGGCAAAGATCGTGTTCATGAGCAACTGTGCTCCCGTCACGATACTCTCCTACGCCGTCGACTACGCGCTCTGGAAGCGCCGCCCCGCCGGTTACCACCTGACCAACATCCTTCTTCACGCCCTCTGCACGCTTCTCCTTTACGAGCTCCTGCGCCGCATCCTCGGACGAGGGGATCCCGGCGGAGGAACGATCCCCGCCGCGCTGGCGGCCGGGCTCTTCGCGATCCATCCCGTCCAGGTCGAATCCGTGGCCTGGGTCGCCGAGCGCAAGAATCTCCTGGGCATGATCTTCCTTCTGGCAGCTTTCCTGGCCTGGCTCCGCGCGACGGAGGGCAGGTTCCGGCCGGGCTGGTGGATCGCGTTCTTCCTTCTGTTCGCCGGCGCGATGCTCTCCAAGGCGCAGGCGGTGATCCTGCCTCCGCTTCTTCTGCTGCACGACTGGATCGAGCGGGAGGACGCGGACAAGGACCTTCGATCCGTCGGCGCGCGCGTCCTCCTTCTTCTCCCGGCGATCGCCCTGGCGGGGGCGCTGAGCTGGATCACGCTGGGCGCCCAGAAGGTCAACGAGGTGAATCGCCTGACCGGCGATTTCCTGGGCGCGGTCGCGACGGCGCCGACGCTGATCCTGGGTTACGTGCGGGACCTTCTGCTGCCGATGAACCGCGCCGCCATCCTCGTCCCGCCCGCATACCGCGCACCATGGCTCCCGATCCCCTTGATGGCATGGGCGGTGGTTCTGGCGTGGAGCACGTGGGCGGTCACGCGCAGGCGGACTCATCCCCATGGGTCGTTCTTCTCGCTGTGGTTCCTCGTCGCACTGGCCCCCGTCCTCAACCTCGTGCCCTTCCCCGTGCTCGCCGCCGATCGCTACCAGTACTGGGCGGCGCCCGGCCTGTTCGCTCTCGCCGGCCTCGGCGCGGCGCGCGCCTGGTCCCGCCTGGGTCCCCACCGCCGCGAGATGGCGGCCGGCCTGGGGATCGCCATCGCGGGACTTCTTGCGGCGAACACCCTGGCGCGGGTCTCGGTCTGGCGCGACTCGCTCACGCTCTGGACCGACGGCGTTCGCAAGGCGCCCCACAACGCCATCGCGCTGCAAAACCTGGGTGACGCATACAACAAGCTCGATCGGCTCGACGAGGCGGAGATCTGGTTCCGCGCCGCGATAGGGGCAAATCCCACCTGGAGCAAGCCGCAGGTGAATCTGGGCATGGTCCTGGTGAAGAAGGGATTCGTGAAGGATGGCACGCGGCTGATCGAGCAGAGCGTCGGCCAGGACCAGGAAGAGATGGGAATCCTGGCCTCCGCCTATGCGGAGGAGGGACGCTGGAAGGCCGCCTATCCGCTCCTCCAGCGCGCGGTCGCGGGCCGTCCCCGCGACGCGGCGCTGCATGTCTACCTGGGGAACTACCACTTCGCGGAGGGCGACGAGCCGGCGGCGATGGCTGAGTATGGCAAGGCGATGCAGATAGCGCCGCGGGATGCGCGCGTGTGGAACCGGCTCGGTGCGGAACGGTTCCGGCGGGGCGAAACGGAACCGGCCATGGAGGCCTTTCGCAAGGCGATCGCGCTCAACCCGCGAAACGCCAAGGCGCGGGCGAACCTCGGCGCGGCGCTCCTGCAGAAGGGAAATGCGGGCGCGGCGGAGCAAGAGATCAGGACCTCGCTTCGCCTCGATTCACGCAATGCGGAGGCACGGAGCAACCTCGGGGTCGCCCTGCTCGCGCGGGGGCGGCCGGAGGAGGCGGAGCGGGAGATCCGCGAGGCGCTCCGGATCGATTCGAAGAACCTGAACGCGCACTACAACCTCGCCTGCGTGGCTGCCCGCCGGGGAGACCGCGAAGGCGCCCTCCGGTCCCTCGAGGGCTTGATCGCGCTCGGCTACGGGAACGCGAAGGCCCTCCGCGAGGACGCGGACCTCGCGTCGCTGCGCAGGGACCCGCGGTTCGAGGCGATGCTCGGCCGGATGGCTCCACCGCCGACGAAGTAAGGCGCGGGGGGTCCGCCTTGCGCGCGGCGGGCGATCCGTGCAGAAGGAACCCTCATTCCGCGATCGAGGGGCTGCTGGTCCGCCCCCGGGAGGCAAGTGATGCGACAGGTGTGGACGACCAGGACGGGACCGCCCGAGGTGCTCGAGGTGCGCGAGGCGCCCGACCCGGAGGTGAAGCAGGGCGAGGTGCGCATCCGCGTCCACGCCAGCGGCGTGAACTTCGCCGACATCATGGGCCGTCTCGGGCTCTATCCGGACGCGCCGAAGCTCCCCGCCGTGTTCGGCTACGAGGTCTCCGGCGTCGTGGACTCCACGGGCGCGGGAGTGAAGGGGTTCAGGGAGGGGGACAAGGTGATCGGCCTGTGCCGCTTCGGCGGCCACAGCGACGTGGTGGCGCTCCCCGAGATCCAGGTGGTCCCGCTGCCGGCCCGGCTCACCTTCGCGCAGGGCGCCGCGATCCCGGTGAACTACCTCACCGTGTACCAGATGCTCTTCGTGATGGGATCGATCAAGCAGGGCGAGCGCGTGCTCGTGCACTCCGCCGGCGGCGGGATCGGGTTCGCGGCCATCGATCTGTGCGCCATCGCCGGCGCGGAGATCATCGGCACGGCGTCGGCGGGGAAGCACGCGGCCCTGCGGGAGCGCGGGATCAAGCACCTGATCGACTACCGCAAGCACGACTTCGAAGCGGAGGTGAAGAAGATCACCCACGGCAAGGGAGTGCACCTCATCCTCGATCCCGTGGGAGGCGAGTCCTGGGCCAAGGGGATGCGCTGCCTCGCGCCGACGGGGCGCCTCGCGGTCTTCGGGTTCAGCGCCGCGGCGACCGGGAAGAAGCCCAACCGGCTCTCGGCGCTTCGCAACGCGCTCAAGGTGCCCTGGCTGAAGTTCAACCCCATCACGCTCATGAACGAGAACAAGGCGGTGATCGGCGTGAACATCGGGCACCTGTGGAACGAGGCGGAGATGGTGCACGCGTGGACGGAGCAGATCGTCGCGTGGGCGGAGGAGGGGCGCATCCATCCCACCGTCGATCACCAGTTTCGCTTCGACGAGGCGCCGAAGGCGCACCACCACATCCAGGACCGGAAGAACCTCGGGAAGGTGGTGCTGGTGCCGTGATCCTGAAGACGGGAGGGCGAGGCTCCTGCCGAGCCACTCCTGGGCAAACCCGACGCTCCTACTGAACGTACCCCAGCGACTTGAGGCGCTCGCGCGCGGCGGGATCGAGCTTCGCGTTCCCGCCGGGCCCGAGCGTCTTCGCGTCGATGGGGCCGAGGCCGAGGCCCCGCACGATCGTTTCGCGCGCGGCGGCGAGGCGGGCGACGACGCCCGGGTGATCCTTCGCGAGATCCGTCTGCTCGTCCGGATCCCCCGCCGGCCGGAAAAGCCAACGGTTCCCCCGCTCATCCTCCACGAGCTTCCATCCGTCTTCCTCGAAGGCGCGGTAGCGCACGCCGAGCTGATCGAAGGGGCCGTGTACCTTGTAGGAGCCGGGGACGAGGCCGCGGAACTTGTGCTGCTCGGAGAGGATCGGCGACCGCGGCTCCGGTTCCCCGCGCAGGAGCGGCCCCAGGCTTCGCGCCTGGAGGTTCGGCGGCGCGGGCAGGCCCAGCAGATCGAGCGCGGTCGGGAGCAGCGAGACCGTCGTCACGGGCGTCTTCACGCGGGTGCCGGCGGGAACGCGGCGGGGAAAGCGGATCAGGAGCGGCACGTGGATCAGCCGCTCCGAGAGCGACATCTCGTGGCCGAAGAGGCCGTGCTCGCCGAACAGCTCGCCGTGATCGGAGACGACGATCACGATGGTGCCGTCCAGCGCGCCGCGGGCACGCAGGGCGTCGAGATCGCGCGCGATGAGCCCGTCCTCGTAGAGGATCCCGGCGTCGTACAGATCGCGCACGATGGCGGCGTCACGGGCCGAGACCGGATCCCCGAAGAGCTGCGCGCCCACCGCCCGGTCGGAGGCCCGGCGCATCGTGCCCTCGTCGATGCCCGGCGGGAGGAACGCGCCGCGCGCGTCCTTCGGCATCACCTGATAGGGGAAGTGCGATTCGATGTAGTTCAGGAAAACGAAGAAGGGGCGCTTCCCGTCCCACTCCTGCCCCACCCATCGCGTGAAGCGATCCGTCACCTCCGCCGCGCCGTGATCCTCGAACACGAGCCCCAGGCGGGAGCCGATCCGGTATGCGAGGAAGTTCATCGGCGCGGTCATCATGAGCCAGGACGGCTCGAGCCGTTCGAATCCCTGGGCCATGTCGTTCGATTCGGTGATCCAGGGGTTCGCGTTGAAGCCGACCGTGATGAAGCCCCGCGCGTGAAGGATCTCGGCGAGCGTCGTGTTCGACGCGGCCAGGTGGTTCCCCTCGTGGTGCGCGCCGTGGGCGGAGGGATAGAGCCCCGTGAACATCGATGCGTGGGAGGGGAGCGTCCAGGTGGCCGCCGAGATTGCCCGCTCGAAAAGGGCCCCCTGTGCCGCCAGGCGCGCGAGGTTCGGCGCCGTCTCGCGGCCGTAGCCGAAGAGGTTCAGGTGATCGGCGCGCACCGTATCCATCACGATCAGGAGCAGGTTGGGCGCCCCCACCGGCGGTGCGGATTGGGAGGGCTCGAGCCGCGGTCCCCGCTCGGCCATGAGCACGGGACCGCCGAAGGCGGCCAGGAGGAGCAGCAGGGCGGATGGGATCGGGATCCACGCCAGGCGCGGGCGGGCCGAGAGCAAGCCGCCGGCGGCGTACAGCGCGATCGTCGCCAGGACCATCGTGGCCGACAGCAGGCGTGCGGTGCGGAACGCGGCGGAAAGACCCAGCACGAGCGAGGCGAGAGCCGCAGCCATGGCGATCGTATGCGCCGGCGGGCCGCGCCGCAGGCGCAGGAGCGGCGCGAAGGCAACGCCGAGCGCCGCGCCGAGCGCGAGATCGAAGGCAAGGGACTCGAGGATCGCGTGGAGCGGCGCCTGGAGGTGAAGGCGCGTCGCGGGGGGAACGTAGGCGAGGATTGATTCGGCGACCGCGTAGGCCAGCCCGAAGCCGAGGCCCCGGCTCAGGCCTCGCAGGAACCCCTGGTTCCGGAGGTTTCCCTCGGAGAGGAGGCCGACAAAGGATGACATGAGGCTCGCTCAGGTGATGGAGCAGGAGGGCCAGCCTATCAGACGTTGTGTCGCGACGCGAGCGGTGGCGCCGCCTCCGGAGGTCCATCCGCCTGCCATCGTGATATATAGCTGGTCCAACCCCACCGCGAGGGCCCCGCTTTGCGCCGAGCCACCCTGTTTCTCTGTCTGTTCCTCAGCCTGCTCCTCGCGCTCTGCCTCGCGGGTTGTTCCACGCGGGCGACCCTCCCGTTCTACCGCCAGACCAACCGCGCCGCGAGCGAGGACGCCGCGAACGTCATCGTCAGGCGCGAAGGCATGCCCCGGCACGAGGCGCGCGCGGGGCAGGGCCGGGGCACGGTCTGGCTATCCAAGCCCTTCGACCGCTTCCTGCGATTCGTGGGACCTTTTCTCACTTCCGACGTGGCCGAGCGCAATCGGCGGCGGGTCGAGAACGTGAGCACGGGGCTCTACGATCCGCGTGCGTTGGCCAACCTCACGGAGGATCCGTTCCCCGACGTCGACGTGGTGCTGTGCCTCTCGGGCGGCGGGCTCCGCGCCGCCAACCTCTCCGCGGGCGTGATGTACGAGCTGAGCCGCATTCCCGTGAAGACCCCGGACGGCCGGCAGATCTCGCTTCTGGACAGCGTGGACACGGTCTCGAGCGTCTCCAGCGGCTCCTTCGCGGCCGCCTTCTGGCTCTACCACCGCGCGGTCTTCGCCGAAAACCTGGATCAGAGGAACGCGAGGAAGCATCGCGGGCTGATCGAGGCGGCGATGGGCCGCCATATCGGGGGACCGCTGATCTGGAACCTCCTGCTCGTCAACAAGGTCTCCACGCTCATTCGCTTCACGACCTACGCGTCCCGGACCGATCTCTACTCGAACATGATCGAGTACAATCTGATCCGGCCCCAGCGGGTCGAGAAGCTCGAGTCGACGCTTCTGCGCCGGGGCTGGCTGCGCAACCCGGTCCTGTACCACGTGGTGGAACCCGTCCGGGCGTTCCTCTCGCTCGTCGCGCCCGTGAACCTGCACGACCAGTATCTGCTCCCGGGCCGGGGGAGGACGTTCGACGATCTCTACCTCGAGGATCCGGTGGAGCGGGGTGTGCGCTATCCGTTGCGGCCCCAGTGGCTGATCAACGCCACACTCTACAACGCGCCCGTCGAGAACAACGCGTTCCTCTTCGACCATGCGTCGTTCGAGCGGATGCGGAGCGACTGGCTCGACTACCGCGTCTCCAATGCCGTCGCGGCGTCGGCGGCATTCCCCGTATTCTTCGCTCCCGTGACCCTGCGCGATTGGTCGACTCGGAAACCGAACTATCTCTTCCTCCTCGACGGCGGCGTCTCGGACAACCTGGGACTCAACGGCGCCGACAGCGTGATCGCCGCATCGGATGGCATGAGGCGTAAGGTGATCATCGTCGTGGATGCCTCCACCCGCGCCGGCCTGGTCGTCCGGAGCCGACCAGGCCGCCCGAGCCTCTTCGATGTGAGCTATCGCGCGCTCGATCGGTACATGTCGGAGGTTCGCCAACAGCGGATTGAAGAGTTCCGGAAGCGTTCCGCGACGGAGAACCTCCGTTTCTTCCATCTATCGATCCGCCCCGAGGACGGGCCGCCCCTGCCGAAGAACCAGGCGGACGTGATGAAGGCGGCCAACCTGATCAACACGGCGCTCTCGATCTCGCCGGAGGAGCAGGACACGCTGTTCACGGCGGCTCATATCCTGGTGGGTCGGGAGGGAGCCGACCTGATACGGGCGGTGACGGGTGCGGACGGCGGCCCGGTGCCACCGAAGAGCGCGCCGGCCGCCGCGCCGGCCGCCTCGCCGGCGACGGGAGCGGGAGAGGAGAGGCCACTTTAGATAAAGGAGTGCGATGGATCCGAAGGCCATCGAGAAGGTGATCATCAAGCGCGTGGAGGGCGAGAACGCCCGCGACATGCCGCGGGTGCTCGCCACCTACGGCAAGGACGCGGTCTTCGAGGACGTGCCCGGAGGGAAGCGCTTTGCCGGGAAGGACGCCATCGCATCCAAATTCTACGCCGGGACGTTCCGCGCCTTCCCCTATCTCGACCGGCGGATCACGCGAATGACAACGTCGGACAACGCCTGCGTGGCGGAGCTGACGCTCACGGGGAGCCAGACGGGCGTCTTCCGCGGCTGCGCCCTGGCCGGGCGGCGGATGATCGCGGGAACGATCATTTCGCTTCCCGCGAGAGGCGCCCCGATCTATTCTCCGCCCTGATCGGGATCCGGGGCGGGTCGAAGCGACCCGGCCTTTTCGCCTCTTGCGAAGCCGACGACGGGACCTGGGGGGAGCCGTGGCGCGGCGCATCGCCTTCGTCAACGAAAAGGGAGGCTCCTGCAAGACGACCCTTACGGTACACATGGGAGCGTATCTGGCCACGGTGGCTCGCAAGCGGGTGCTGCTGATCGATCTCGATCCGCAGGGGCAGCTCGGCAAGACGCTCGGCTACGACGTGAGCGCTTACAAGCGCACCACCTTGGAGCTCCTCCTGGACGACGCGCGCGACCCCTCGCTCTTCGTCCGGCGCACCCGCTTCGAGGGGCTCGACGTTGTCCTCTCCAACAAATCGATCGCCCTCTTTCCGACGCTCGCCGCCGCAGACCCCGATCGGGACCGCCGGCTCATTCGCGCCGTGGAGCGGCTCGAGGACTAC
>JBGPLH010000008.1:0-22295 GCA_041486365.1 Thermodesulfobacteriota bacterium
CAGGATCCGATCGCGCTGAGTCGTCATCTTGAGGCCGCGCTCGGAGAGGAAGCGTCTCAGCACCTCCAGCTCGGATCCAGGCATCGGCCTGTCGTTCGTCTTCAGGGTCGCGCCCAGGCGGTGGCTCCTCATGTCTGCGGCTCCTTGAAATTGAAAACCAACTACCGGAGTCCGGTGCAATTGTCAAGAGGCGACGGATGATTTTCCGCGCTGCAACACGCGCCCGGCGATGAGCTATCCACGCGCGCCCGGCGCTTCCAGGCATCTCAATAACTCTTTGAAAATGTGCCGCTTTCCCCCTGCCCCCCCCCGCTGGTCATCTTCAAGAATCGCGAGGAACGAGACGATGATCCCTGAAGAGAGGCCCCGGCGCGAGCCGACGGCATCCGATAAAGGGAAGAGCATCGGGAGGAAGCCATGGGGTTCGATTTCCTCGAGCAAGCCCGGCGCGTCATCGGGATCAACTCCATCAGCGCCCGGGGGACGGTGGCCATCGCGGAGCATGTGGCCGGCCTCATGGCCCCGATGGATCTGGACGTTCGCCTCGAGGAGACGCTCAACCGGGGCGTTCCGCAGGTGAACGTCATCGCATGGAAGGGACCTTCCACGCGCAACGACCTCCTACTCAACGCGCACCTCGACACGGTCCCGCCGGGGGATCACGCGGCGTGGACCGCTTGTGGCGGAGACCCCTTCCGCGCGGTCGTCGAGGGCGACCGGATCTACGGCCTCGGGAGCGCCGATACCAAGCTCGATTTCCTGTGCAAGTTGAAGGCGCTGGAGAAATTTGAGGGCGTTCCATTGCGCCACGGCGTGGCCCTCGTCGGGACCTTCGGCGAGGAGATCGGCCTGGTCGGCGCCCGGGCGCTCGTCGACGCGGGCTTCTTCAATTTCGCCTTCGCCCTCGTCGGTGAGCCATCGAGCCTGCGCCCGATCTTCGCCCACAAGGGGCTTGCGGTCTGGGAAATTGGCGCCGACGTCACGATGGGAAACCCGCCGCCGGAGGAGCGGAGGGAAATGATGGAGATCATATTCTCGGGCGAAAGCGCCCACGCCAGCACGCCGCGCCTCGGGCGAAACGCTGTCCTCGCGGCCATCGACTTCCTCGTTGCCGCCGTGCGCCGCGACGGGTCGCCTGCGGTTTTCGACCTGTCGGGCGGGACGGCTTCCAACGTCGTTCCGGCGCGCTGCGCGGTCCTTCTCGCGCACGACCCGCGCATCGAGGAGGACGCGCTCGCCGCCGGCGCGCACGTCGAGCGTCTGGGCGTGCGCCCGGGACGTTGTCTTCCCTGCCTCCCGTTCCTCGCCGATCTCCTTCAGGGCCTGCGCGATCTCGAGGGACGCTTCGGGGAGCGGAAGGACGACGCCTTCGATCCGCCGATGACAACGATGAACGTCGGCGTCGTGGACAGCCGAGAAGGGACGATCAAGGTTCAGTTCGAGTTTCGCCCCGTCCCCGAACTGGCGCTCGAGGATCTCTCCGACGCCGTAGCCGAGCTGGACGAGAAGCTCTCCGCGCGGCATCCGGATCTGACCGTGCGTGCCGAGAACCTGCGCTACAACCCTCCCATGCGCGATGCGCGGGGGGGCGCGCTCCACGCGGCCGCCATCGAGACGCTCGCCGCGATGGGCGAGGTGGCCGAAGGCGCGACCAAGCCCACCTGCACGGAGGCAGCGGTCTACTCGCAGGTGGGCATTGACACGATCGTCTTCGGCCCCGGCGTGTCGGAAGGGAACGTCCATCGCCCGAACGAGCACAACTTCCTGAGCCACTGCGAGAAGGCGATCGCATTCTATGCGCGTATGATCGAGCGCTTCTGCGTGAAGGGCTGACGGCCGGGAGGCCGTGGAGGTTTCCGGCATGCGCGGTGGGCTGCGATACGTGATCCGCGAGGCGCGGCCCGGAGATCTCGACGCCATCGAGCGCCTGGCTGCGCTGCTCGACACGATGAATCTCCCCCGCGACCGCGAGCTCCTGGCGGCACTGATCGCGCGATCCGTCCTCTCCTTTCGAGGCGGGATCCCCGATCCGGCCGAAGCCGCGTTCGTTTTCGTCCTGGAGGATCGGGAGAAGTCGACGCCCGTCGGAACGAGCCTCGTCATCGCCAAGCACGGCACCCTCGCGTCGCCCCACTTCCTGATGCAGATCCGCACCGAGGAGCGGCACAGCGACGTCCCCCCCCGCGATTTCCGTCACCGCGTGCTGCGGCTCGGCTACACGACCGACGGTCCCACCGAGGTAGGTGGCCTCATCCTCCATCCCGACTGCCGGCGCGCGCCGGAGGAGCTCGGCAAGCAGCTTTCCTTCGTTCGCTTCAACTTTATCGGGCGCCACCGGGAGCGATTTCAGAAGGAGGTGCTCGCGGAGCTACTTTCCCCGCTCGATGAGGAAGGCAAGAACCTCTTCTGGGAGGTCTACGGGAGGAAATTCACGGGCCTCACCTACCGGGAGGCGGATCGACTCAGCATGCTCGACAAGAAGTTCATCCTGAGCCTCTTCCCGCAGACCGACCTCTACGCGGCACTCCTGCCGGAGGAGGTGCAAGCGGTGCTGGGCGAGGTAGCGTCGGGGGCGCGGGCGGCGCGGCACCTCCTCGAGAAGATCGGCTTCCGGTACCTTCAGCAGATCGATCCCTTCGACGGAGGCCCCTACTTCGGCGCCGCGATGAAGGACGTGACGCTCGTGCGCGACACGGCTCTGCATTGCGCCTCGCCCGGCGACGTGCGCGGGGAGGAAGCCGTCCACGCCATCGTTTCCCACGAAGGGGAGGACGGCTTCCGGGCGGTCTTGGCCCCCGTGCGCGCACGAGAGGGTGAGGTCGTTCTGGAGCCTGAAACCTGCCTGGCGATCGGCGCCGCCGCGGGGACCCCCGTGGCCGTAACGCCGATCCCCTAGAGCCTCCCGGGGAACACGATGGGCCTCGCGCCGCGCGGCGATTACCTCGACGGACGGTTCGTCCCGATCAAGCGGGCCGACGGCGAGTTGAGCATCGCGGACCCGGGTGATCTCGACGCGACACCCTCCCGCTTTCCCTTCGCCCTCCCGGCCGTGGACGAGGCCGTGGGCGCGGCGCGGCGCGCCTGGCCCGCCTGGGCTGCAACGCCCGATACCCAAAGGCATGCGGCGCTCCGGCGCTTCGCCGACGCCCTGTCCAAGCGAGAGGAGGAAGCGGCACGTGTCATCGTGGCCGAAATGGGAAAGCCGCTGCGCGAGGCGCGCGCGGAGGTGCGAAGCGCCGTCGAGAAGATCGGGATCACGATCGACGAGGCGCTCCGCTTCGTCGCTCCCTTCGGAGTGGCCGGTGGTCGCTGCCGGTGGCGCCCCCGGGGCGTGCTCGCCGTCCTCGGTCCCTTCAATTTTCCCCTGCACCTCCCCAACGGGCACATCGTCCCCGCGCTGGCCACGGGCAACTGTGTCGTGTTCAAGCCCTCGGAGATCACGCCAGGCGCCGGGCAGATCGCCGCGGAATGCTGGGACGCCGCGGGGCTTCCGGCCGGCGTCTTCAACCTGGTCCAAGGGGACGCCCGCTCCGGTTCCCGTCTCGCGATTCACCCGGACGTGAACGGCGTCCTCTTCACCGGGAGCTTCGAGACGGGTGACCGGATCCGGCGCGCGACGATCGATCAACCGGGAAAAATCCTTGCCCTGGAGATGGGCGGCAAGAACGCGGCGATCGTGCTGGCCGACGCGGACCTCGATCGTGCCGTTTCCGAGTGCTTCCTCTCCGCATTCCAGACCACCGGGCAGCGCTGCTCGTCGACGAGCCGCCTGATCCTGGACGCGCCCATCGCGGGCGCGTTCGTCGAGCGGTTCGCGGCCATGGCGCGAGGCGCGCGGATCGGGCACGGCACCGACCCGGAGACGTTCCTGGGGCCGCTCGCGACGGAACGATCGCTGGAGAGATTTCTTTCGTTCCAGGAAATCGCGCGGCGGGAGGGCGCGAAGACGGTCCTCGCCGCCTCGCGCCCCGCGACGCCCCGGCGCGGCCACTACGTGTCCCCGTCGATGCACCGGATCGCGCGCGTGGACGCCGGGAGCCGATACCAGCAGGAGGAGATCTTCGGACCCGATGTGTCGGTGCTCGTGGTGCGGGGCCTCGACGAAGCGCTCGCGGCGCAGGACGTGACGCGCTACGGGCTCGCGCTCTCGATCTTCACGGGCAGCCGGGCGGCCTACGAGGAAGCGTGGCTCCGGAGCGAGGTCGGCGTGCTGAACTGGAACCAGGGAACCGCCGGCGCGTCCTCCCACCTCCCCTTCGGCGGCCGCAGGAGGAGCGGGAACGATTCCCCCAGTGCGCTCCTCGCGCCGGTCTACTGTGCATATCCCGTCGCCTCGCTCGAGACGGAGGCACCCTTCGATCCATCCACCCTTCCGCCGGGCGTGCCCCGGCCGGGGCGCAAGCCGTGAGAGCGGTCCTCATGGGAGACCCGGCGCACTTTAGTGTCCGGGGCGGCGCCAATCCGCACACCCGCAACCTCCTGGGCCTCAGGAAGCGCGTGCGCTCCGACCTCGCCATCGCGCAGTGGCACGCGCTGGCGCGCACGCTCACAGGACTCGGCGTGCGCGTCTTCGTGGTGCCCGCGCACCCGGAATGCACCGGCCTCGTCTACCCGGCCAACGCGGGCTTCCTCCCCGAGCCCCTCGAGACCCCTCCCCAGGCGCGCTTGTACCTTCTCTCGCGTCTCCTCCCGTCGCGGGAAGCAGAGACACCGATCTACCGCGAGTTCCTGAGCCATCTCGGCTTCGCACCGGTCCTCGCGCACTACCGCTTCGAGGGGGAAGCCGATTTCTTTCCGGCGGCCGGCACGTTCATCCTCACGTCGGGCCGGATCGAGCGCCAGCGCTTCGTCCTTCGGCCGGGATTCCCTCCCTGGCGCCGCGTGTACGGCTTCCGGACCGAGTGCGCCGAGGAGGTCGAGCTGGCGCCCCTCGTGGCGCCGCGCCCGGTGCTCCTGCTCACGCTCCGCGACGAACGCTACTATCACGGCGACACGATCCTCTGCAGCTTCGGGCACCGCCGGGAACACCTGCTCGCGTGGCTCCCGGGACTCACGGTGGAGTCCCGCGCTCTCCTCGAGAAGCACTACGGCCCGCGGATAGTCCCGCTCAAGAGGGCCGACGCGGAAGTCTACGCGGCCAACAGCTTCGGCCTGGTGACGAAGGGGAAGCCCATCCTGGTGATGCCGGCGGGTGTGAGCGGCGAGTTGCTCGCGGCGGTGTCGAAGAGGGGCGTCCGGCCCCTGTGTGTGGATGTGAGCGAGTTCCTGAAGAAGGGAGGCGGATCGGTGAAGTGCATGATCGGCGATCTCGGCGAGATGACTGATGACGAACCGCTGCTGCCGCGGGACGTGGCGCGCTTCCGCCGGGAGCGCGACTACCGCACGCTCTACCCCTCCGCGGAAGGGAGTCCTGCCGCCGACCCGGGCGGCGGCTCAGCGCCGGCCTGAAGTCCCTTCCGAATGAGCGGCGCGAGCAGGAGCAGGAGCAGCGCCGCGGCCGTTGCCACCACCGCGGCGAGCAGGAACGCCGCGGGCGCGCCCCAGGTATCCCAGAGCCGCCCCGCGATGAAGCTCGAGGGGAAGGCGGCAATTCCCACCACGAAGTAAAAAATCCCGATACCCGTGCCCCGCCGCCAGGGCTCGCAGAGGTCCGCGGTGAGCGCCCGTGGAATCGTCTCGATGAAAGCCGTCCGCGCCCCGTAGAGCGCGAACAGGGGCCAGACCATCCAGCCCTTTGGCGCCAGCATGAATGCGAGGCAGGTCGCAACCGCCAGGCCGTAGCCCGCGAGGAGCACCGGGATTCTTCCCCAGCGATCCGAGAGCCTGCCCACCGGGACGGGCAGCATCGCGTAGACGATGTTGTAGACGAGGTAGACGATCGGCACGAGGGCCGTCGCCACGCCGAGTTGCTCCGCCCGCAGCAGGAAGAAGGCGTAGGAGAAGTCTGAGACACAGAACAGGCCGTGAACGCCCAGGAAGATCGCGAGCGGGCCCGGAACGCCCATGAAACGCCGGCGCCCGGCCACCGGCGCCTTCGCGGCGGGCGGCGTTTCCCGCACAAGCGCGGCGAGAAGGATCACCGCGAGCACGCCGGGGATGGCCGCCCAGAGGAAGATCGCGCGGTAGTTCCCACCGGTCCCGCGCATGAGGAGAAAGGCGATCGTCGTCCCCACCACGGCCCCCGCGGTGTCCATCGCCCGGTGGAAGCCGAAGACCGCGCCCCGCTGCGAAGCCGGCACGGAGTCGGCCAGCGCGGCGTCCCGGGGGGAGGAGCGGATTCCCTTGCCGACCCGATCCGCGAACCGGATCGCGAGGACCCCCGCGCCCGCCTGCGCCGTGGAAAGGAAGGGCTTGGCGAGCGTGGACAGGGCGTACCCCGTGACGATGAGCCCCTTGCGCCGCCCCAGCCGATCCGACAACCAGCCCGAGGCGATCTTGAGCAGGCTCGCCGTCATGTCCGCGACGCCCTCGATCACCCCGAGCGCCGTGGCGGGGAGCCCGAGCACCCTCGTCACGAAGAGCGGGAGCAAGGGCATCACGATCTCGCTGTGGACGTCCGTGAGGAAGCTCCCCAGGCCGAAGACGATCACGTTGCGGGGAAGACGCATGCAAGGGGTTCCGGAGGCTCGCGCCCGGTTCGGGGAAGGAAGCCAGCATAGCGGCGCGCGCGGCGGGGGGCAACGCACCCTTGTGCGGCCGTCGAGCGGCCCCTATCCTCCCGGCATGCCTTCCCGACGCAAGCCGCTTTCCCGACAGGCCCGGGGCGCCGGCCGGACCGGGCCGACCCGGGCGGAACCCCGCCGGGCGCCCTCCGCCGCCTCCGGAATCGAGGTCACGATCGAATCGCTGGCCTTCGGCGGCGACGGCGTCGCCCACACGCCCCGTGCGATCTTCGTCGCCGGCGCCGCGCCCGGGGATCGGCTCCGGGTGCGGATCGTCGAGAGCCACTCGAGCTGGGCCCGCGCCGAGATCGTCGAGACGCTCGCCGCGTCGCCCCTCCGGCGCGACCCCCCCTGCCCTTATGCCTCGCGTTGCGGCGGCTGCTCGTGGCAGCACGTCGGGGAGGAAACCCAGCGCGAAGCCAAGCGGCTCGCGGTGGAGGATGCGCTCCGGCGGATCGGCGGGTTCCGGGACATCACCGTCCCGCCCGTGATCGTCGCGGGAACGCCGCTGCGCTACCGCCGGCGGATCCGTTTCCACCTGTCGCGGCAGAAGGACCGGGTGCTCTCCGGATTCCTTCGCCCGCGCTCGACCCGCGTCGTCGACGTCGAGGCCTGCCTTCAGATGACCGAAGGTCTCGAGCGCGCCTACCGGGCGATGCGGGGCGCCCTATGCAGTCCGCCGGGCGCCGCGGGATCTCCGGGGGGTGTGGCCGAGGTCGATCTCGCCGTCGGCTCCGATGACATCACGGCCGTGGCGGCCTTTCACCTGCCGCAGGATCCCCCCCGCGGCCAGCGCGCCCCCGTCGCGCGCTTGGCCGAAACCCTTCTTCGGTCGGGTGCGCTCGCGGGCTGGGCCGCGCTCGCTCCCGATGGCCGGATCCTCGACGCGGGGGGCGAGATTACGCTCACCGATGTGTTCCCGGAGGGATCCGTGCCGGGCGCGCCCTTCACCCTCCGCCGTCGGGGATGGGCCTTCTCGCAGGCCTCCTTCGAGACGAACCTTCTGCTCCTCCGAACGGCGCTGGCGGCGATGGGCGACCCGTTCCCGCGGCGCGTGACCGAGCTGTACGCCGGATCGGGGAACTTCACGCTCCCCCTCGCGTCGCTCTCACCCGAAGTGGTCGCGGTGGAAGGAGACCCGGACGCGGCGCGGGAGCTCGAGGACAACCTCGCCTCCGCCGGGCGACACGCGCGCGTCATCGCGGCGGACGTCCAGGAAGCCCTTGGAAGCATCGAGGCGGCGGACGCCGTGCTCCTCGACCCGCCGCGTGCCGGGGCGGCGGAGGCGGTGCCACGGCTGATCGCGCTGGCGCCCCGCCGGATCGTGTACGTCTCCTGCCACCCGGCCACGCTGGCCCGGGATCTCGCGCGGCTCGCGGGGGGCGGCTATCGCCTGGCGGACGTTCGGGCGATCGACGCCTTCCCCCAGACATGGCACGTGGAGACGGTGGCCACGTGCCTTCGGGCGGACGAATGAAGGGAATCGGAACGAAGGCGGGGGTCCTCCGGGGCGCCTGGCGGCTCGAAGACCTGGTGGAGGAGGTGCGCCGGCGTCGGGCCGCGGGGGATCGGATCGTGATGACCAACGGCTGCTTCGACCTGGTCCACGTGGGGCACGTCCGCACGCTCCAGGCCGCGCGCGCCCTGGGTGAGGCGCTCGTGGTGGCGATCAACACCGACGCATCCGTGCGAGGGCTCGCCAAGGCACAGGGCCGCCCCATCGTGCCGGAACAGGAGCGCGCCGAAGTGCTCGCCGCGCTCGCCTGCGTGGATTACGTGGTGCTCTTCGACGAGCCCGATCCGCGGCGCGTCGTGCTCGCGCTCGAGCCCGACGTGCTGGCCAAGGGAGGCGACTGGTCGCCGGACACGATCATCGGCCGGGAAGAGGTCGAGGCGCGGGGAGGGAAGGTCGTCGCCCTGCCCGACATCCCGGGCGTGCGGACGACGCGAATCATCGAGCGGGTGATGGAAAACGCCGTCCCAAGCGAAGCGAAGGCCGAAAAAATCTCCCGTGGAGAAGACGCTTAGGCGCGCCGCGGCCGGAGCCACTGGCCCGCCGCCGCCAGGGCGATGCGGCCCACGTGATCGGAGAGGCCGCCGCCTTCGGACATCGCATTCCCCACAATCTCGCGGACGGCGCGGCTCCTGAACAGGAGCGAGATCCAGAAGGGGAAGCGGCGGCGGTCGTACAGGTGATCGGCCGTGCGCGCGGTGAGCGAAAGCTCACGACCGAGCGGGGAGCGCAACAAGCGCCGGTGGTGATCGGCGAAGCGCCAGTCCCCGGTGCGTCGCGCCCGCAGGATCGCGTCGGCCGCCAGCTCCGCGTAGTCGAGCGCCTGGGCGATCCCCTCGCCGAGCAGCGGATCGATTCCGGCCGCGTCGCCGACGAGGATCGCGCGGGGCGCCGCCGTCGGGATCCGCGGGTCGAACTCCCGCTCCGGAAAGCCCTTCCAGCGGTGCACCGCCGGATCCACGCCGCGCGCGCGCAGGGCCTCGGCGAACACGCTCTTCCAGTCCCGCCGCCGGACCGCGTCCCCGGCCCGATCGAAGATGCCCCGGCTCACCGCGGGCTGCCCCTCCATCACGCAGGGGAAGTCCCAGACGTATCCCTGGATCCCCTCCGCCACACAGGAAAAATCGAAATCGAAGGCCGGAGGTGTCGCATCCGCGGGCAGGGGCGGCGTCTCGATCACCAGGAGACGCGAGAGGCGGCGCCCCCGCGGAAATCCGATCGCGCGGCGCACGGCGCTCGCGACGCCGTCGGCGCCCACCACGCATCGCGCGCGAAGCCGGCCGCCGGGAATGGCGATCGTCACGCCGCCGGAGTCCCGGCGGAGATCGAGGAGCGGCGTCTCCTCCCGGATCTCCACGCCGCGGGCCCGGGCCTGGCGAACGAGCGAGCCGTCGAATTCGTCGCGGCGCACGACGACCGCCTCGCTCCCGGGCGAGGGGATCTCGGTCACGCGCCCGCCGGCGCGAACCCGTACCCCTTCCATCCGGACCGCGGGCACGTCGAGCCGCACGCCCCACCCGCGCAGGCGACGGATCCCGTTCGCCGTGATGCCGCCGGCGCAGATCTTCTCGCGCGGGTGACGCCCCGCCTCCAGCACGAGAATCTCCTCCGCGAGCTTCGGATCGCGCGCGGCCAGGGCGAGCGCCAGCCCCGCGCCCGCCGGCCCGCTCCCGCTGATCACCGCCGTCCACACCCGTTCACCCATTGGTTCAGTCCCGTCCCAGGGGCCGGTGGTCCGTCGCGCCGGCCCCGCCGAGGATCCTGCGCGCCCGCTCCAGATCTTCCGGGTGGTTCAGGTTGAAGAGAGAATGCAGCGACGGATCGAAGCGGCGCAGCTCCTCCTCTTCGATCTCCGCCAAATCCAGTCCCGCGATCGCATCCGTGAGCTTCAGGGCCCCCGCCTCGATCGCGCGCCCGAGGGTCTCGGCGCAGCGCTTCTCATACACCGCGTGGAGCGGGTGAAGGCCGTCGGGGCCCCGGGGGATGGCGCCGTCGTGGCCGCTGGCGCGACCCACGATATGGGCGATGAGCGCGGGGTGGAGAAAGGGCATGTCGCAGGCGACGACAAAGGACCGCGGATACGCGGCCGCCGAGACGCCCGTCCACAGTCCGCCGAGGGCGCCCGCGCCCGGACGGCAATCCGGGACGACCGGCAACCCGAAACGCTCGAAGGGGATCCCATCGAGGGTCACGAGGAGCGTTTCGGGGAAGAGATCCGTCACGACGTCGAGCACCCGCTCGATCAGCATCCGCCCGCCGAGATCGAGGAACGCCTTCGGCTCTCCCATGCGCCGGCTCTTCCCGCCGGAGAGCACCACGGCCGAGGTGCCCGCGCAGGCTCGCCGCCATGCGCCCCGATGCGTCATGGCGCCGTCCGGGGACGCAGGAAGCGCGTCTGCACGAAGTCCGCGACCGCCGTCGGATCGTTCAGGTCCAGGCGCGGCGTCCCGGCGTCCGTCTCGAAATCCGTGGCAACGGCAACGAGGTACGGATCGCCGCGCAGGAGGAGCTCGGCGCTCAGGGCCTTGCGCGCCACCTCGATCTTCGGGTGCGGCGCCCGCTTGAATCCCTCCGCGAGGAGGATGTCGGCTCTCTCTGCGAATCGATCCCGCAGGGCCTCCAGCGAGGGCTCCTCCTCGACGTCGCTCACGCAGGCGATCGTTCGGGGGCCGACCAGCAGGACGACCTCCGCCCCGGCGTCCCTGTGCCGCCAGGTGTCCTTCCCCTCGGTATCGAGCTCGGCGTGGCCGTGCGGATCGTGCTTCGCCGTTGCCACGCGAAAGCCGCGGGCGCGAAGTCGACCGATCAACTCGACGAGGAGCGTCGTCTTGCCGGCGCCGGAGCGGCCCGCGAAGCAGAGGATGGGAGGAGGGTTCGGCATCTCAGTAAGCGGGTTCGGAGACCTGCCAGAAGGCGGGATCGATGATCTGGACCTCCGCCTCGCTCCCCTCGCGGAGCTCGCCGCGGTCGGCAGGGAAGACGATCAATCCGTTCGCCCGCACCATCGAGAGCAGCACGCCGCTCGACTGGCTCCCCGTGGCGCGCACGGCGAGGCCGTCCCGCTCCCGGGTGACGATTCCCCGGACGAAGCTCGTGCGTCCGGGCTTCTGCCGGAGCGTCTCACGCAGTCGGGCGCGCACGACGGGACGGAAGAGGTCACGGTGGCCCATCATGCGGAGCAGCGCGGGGCGCACGAACTGCTCGAAGGAAACCATGCAGGACACCGGATTGCCCGGGAGCCCGAAGGCGGGTCTGCCCCCGAGGAGCCCGAAGGCGAGCGGATGGCCGGGCTTCATCGCCACGCGCCAGAACTTCATCTCGCTCCCGAGGCTCTCCAGCACGTCCTTGATGAAGTCGTAGTCGCCCACGGAGACGCCGCCCGACGAGAGGATCACGTCGCAGGTCATCGCCTCGCGCAGCTTCGCCTCGATGGCTTCCCGGCTGTCGGGGGCGATGCCGAGCGCGATGGGCAGAGCCCCGCACTCGCGCACCTGTGCCGCGAGGCTGTAGGTGTTCGACGCGATGATCCTTCCCCCGCGCCGGTCGCCGTCGACGTCGACCAGCTCGTCCCCCGTGGACAGGACCGCCACGCGCGGCCGTTGCGTCACCCGCACGAAGGCGCGCCCGAGGCTCGAGAGCATGCCGATGGCCGCGGCCGTGAGGATCACGCCCGGCTCCAGGACCTTCTCCCCCTCCTTCACGTCCTCTCCCGCGCGGCGGACGTGCTCGCCGGGCGGCACCGCCGCCATCACGAGGACCTGCGTCCCCTCCGCGCGCGTGTCCTCCACCCGCACGATGGCATCGGCCCCCGCGGGTATCGGAGCACCCGTCATGATCCGGATCGCCGTCCCGGAAGTGACCGTCCCGGCCGCGATGCGCCCCGCGGGCAGGTCCTCAATCACCTCGAGCGTCACCGGGTGATCGGGCGAAGCCCGGGCCACATCAGCCGCGCGCACCGCGAAGCCGTCCATGGCCGTGTTGTCCAGCGGCGGGATATCCCAGGGCGAGCCCACGCTCTCGGCGAGCACCCGCCCGAGGCTCTCGGGGATCGCGACTTTCTCGGCCCCGAGGGGTCGGATCGCGCCGAGGATGATCTCGCGCGCTGCGGCCACCGTGATCGACTGCTTCATGGGCTCTCCGGCTCTCCCGGGGTCCGCGCGCCGCGGCGGCGCGTTCAGGCCGAAAAATCATACCACAGCCCCAACGCGAAAGGCCCGGCGATCACTGCCGGGCCCCTCGCGCGAATCCGAATCCGCCACGGACCGTCTAGGCTTCCCCGTCACGTTGCGCCGGCCTTGCGGACCGCGCCGCGGTCGGGACGAGCAGGCGGTTGCCCGGCTCGATGTGCGGCCGATGGAGCCCGTTGCGTCGCATGAGATCCTGCACCGTCGTGTTGAACTTCATCGAGATCCGATGAAGCGTATCGCCCCGCCTCACGACATACACAGCCGTCGCGCCGCGGCCCACCGAAGCCGCGCCGCGCGCGGTTGCAGCCGGCACCGGGACTTCCTCCGGCATCGCCTGGGCCACCTCGGTCGCTTCCGCGCCGCCGGACACCGGAACCCGGAGCCTCGCGCCCGTCCGGAGATGCGACGTCGTCCGAAGGCCGTTGGCCCGCGCCAGCCTCACGGGCGAGATCCCATAGCTGGCTGCCACGGTCCGGATCGTTTGTCCGCGCCGCACGAGATGCACCTTGACGGAAGCGTGCCGCATCTGGGCCGGGCGCGCGGCGGCCAGGTGCGTCAGTCCCTGTGCCACTCGCTGGGCGCTCCCCGGCGGGACACGAAGCGCGTAGCTGTCCCCCGGCGGCGTCACGGAACGGATCAACGCCGGGTTAAGCTCCCTCAGTTCGTCCGATCCCGTGCCCGCAAGCTCCGCGAGGGAGGCGAGCGAGTAAGATCCCCGCACCAGGAGCGTCTCGTACCGGAGGGGCTCCTGGTAGGGAATCCCGATGAACCCGTAGCGGGAAGGGTTTCTCGCGATCATCAGCGCGGCGAGGTACTGCGGAACGTAGTTGCTCGTCTCCTGCGCGAGATAACCGGTCTTCCGCATGTGCCAGAAGTTCGGCGAGATGCGGCGGACCCCCTTGTCGATCTTTCCCTCCCCCGCGTTGTAGCTCGCAAGGGCCAGGTCCCAGGACCGGAACATCCCGTAGAGGTCCCGGAGGTAGCGCGCCGCGGCGCGCGTCGCTTCCTCAGGATCGCGCCGCTCGTCCACGTAGCGCGAGATGGTCAGGTCATAGCGCCGGCCGGTCCCCGCGATGAACTGCCAGGGGCCGACAGCCGATGCGCAGGAGACCGCTTTGGTGCTGAAGCCCGACTCGATCATCGCGAGGTAGATGAGATCGGGCGGGAGCTGGCTCTCGGCGAAGATCCGCCGCATCATGGGCGCGTAACGCGTGGAGCGAGAAAGCCACAGCGCGAAACGGTCGCGACCCGGGCCGGTGAAGTAGTCGAGGTAGATGCCTACCTGCCTGGTCACGTCGCCGGGAAGGACGCTCTTGAGATCCGGCGGCATGCCGCCGTCGGGATCGAGAAGGCATTGGCTCCGCGCGCGTCCGGACGGGCTCTCGCTGTCCCCGAAGGGCTTCACCGGCGGAAGATTCGCTTCCGCATCGATCTCCTGATCGACGTCTTCGGGAGCCGCGAGAACCTGTGGCGCTACGCTTGCGGAGGGGCCGTTGTGGAACACGGCGCAGCCGGCCGTCCCGAGGGAAGCCAGGGCGAAAAATAGTGCAGCGCGGAATGGATAGACGGCTCTTACCACGCAGCCCTCCTTCTTGCCGGATGGGGTCCGCGAACCTTCATTCGCAACCTGAGCGGATATGGGACGACCGCCGGTAGAGCCGCCGGTGCTCCGCCTCCACATCTAAGAGTTGTTCGGGTGAAACCCCGTTTCGAGTGAGCTTTTCGTGCCTGAAACAGGTGTCTCCGCGTGGCCCTCGCCGGGGGGGAGGACGAGGCCGCCAGCCGCGGACCCGCTCGCGCGGGAGTTGCGGTGGGGGGTGACCGGGCCCCTTGCCACGCCGGAATCGCGCAGGCGAGGTGACCGTCCGGCCAAAATACAGGTTTGGTCTTACCACGGCCGAAGACGGCGTGTCAACACAAGAGACGCAGCCTAGCGGATGGCCCTTGGGCCGTCCCTTCTGCCTAGTCTTTAAGCAGAGTTTGTTGCAAGGCCTCGAGCCATCATCTAAGATTTCGCAGGCTCGCGCTTTTTCGGCGATCCGCCCTCGTGGGATATAGGCACGGCGCTCCTGCCAAAGCCCAGGGCGAGCACTCCGTCACCCCTGATTTTCAAGAGCCATAGGGATTATTTCTTGGGCCCGGACACCCTCCAGGTAGGCGGTATTCCTTTAAAAAACAGGCTCGCCTTGGCTCCCATGGCCGGGGTGACGAATCTCCCCTTCCGCCTCCTGGCCAAAGAGCAGGGGGTGGGGCTGGTCTGCACGGAGACACTTAGCGCCAGGGCCATCGTCCACGGGAGCGAGAAGACCTACAAGATGCTCACGGGGAGTCGGGAGGAGCGCCCCCTGGCGGCGCAGATCTTCGGGTGCGACCCGGACGTCCTTGCCGAGGCGGCCGGTCGTCTCGAAGCCGCCGGCGTGGACATCCTGGACATCAACTTCGGCTGCCCGGTCACCAAGTTCGTTCGCTCCTTCGCGGGCGCCGTCCTCATGCGGGAGCCGGAAAAGGTGCGCCGGATCCTCACGGCGGTGCGCAAGCGAATCCGGATACCCCTCACGATCAAGATGCGCTCGGGGTGGGATGTCCACAGCGTCAATGCCCCCGAGGTGGCCCGCATCGCCGAAGACTGCGGCGTGGACGCCATGAGCATCCATCCCCGCACGCGCGCGCAGGCCTACACGGGTAGGGCCGATTGGCGTGTGACGGCGGAGGTAGTGAAGGCCGTCCGAATCCCCGTCATCGGCAATGGCGACGTGAACAGCCCCGAGCGCGCGAAGCAGCTCCTCGAGGAGACGGGGTGCGCCGGCGTGATGATCGGGCGCGCGGCGCTGGGCAACCCGTGGATCTTTTCCCAGGTGCGCGAGTACCTCGAGGAAGGAACGCAGACCTTCCAGGGCCCGAACGCGGAGGAGCGACGGTCGCTCATGCTCCGGCACCTGCACGCCCTCGTTGCCTTCACGGGGGACGAGACGGGGTCGATCCGCATCATGCGCAAGCACCTCGCCTGGTACACCAGGGGGCTCCCCGGCGGCGCGCACTTCCGCGATGCGATCAACCGCCTGGAATCGCGGGCTGCGGTGGAGGAGACGATCGAGGCGTTCTTCGAGCGGCTCCGGACGGGACGTGGCGCGGCCTTCGCCCCGGATGTCCGCTTCGGCGAGGATCCCGCGCCGGACACAGACACGGACCTGGAGCCGAAGGCCTGTGGGTGAGGGGGGAGGCGCAGCGATGGGCGGCGGGACGGATATCATCCTGGACTGCCTGAACGATGGTGTCGTCGTCGTGGACGAGGAGCGCCGCATCGTCACCTTCAACCATGCCGCGGAGGGAATGACGGGCCTCGCGAAGGGCAGCGTGCTGGGCCGCCTCCTGGTCGATGTGTTCCGCGGGAGCCCCGAACTCGCCGCCCGGATGGCGCGCACGCTCGAGACGGGGCAGACGACGCTCCACCACGACGCCGGGCTCGCCCGGCGAGGCGCCTCTCCGTGCTTCGTGGACCTCACCTGCTCACCGGTGATCGACGAATCGGGGACGCCCATCGGGGCCGTCGCCGTGTTCCGCGACCGAACGACGGTCCGCGAGATGGAGGAACAGAGCCGTCACTCCGACCGGCTGGCGCTGCTGGGCACCATGGCCGCGGGGATCGCCCACGAGGTGAAGAATCCGCTCGGGGGAATCCGGGGTGCGGCCCAGATCCTGAAGAAGGGGATCGCCGCGGGCGGCAGGGATCCGGCCAAGCTGTCCGAGTGCGCCGACCTCGTGATCCGCCAGGTGGATCGCATCGACGGCCTGATCGAGGAGCTGCTCGAGCTCTCCTCGCGCAAGCGGCTACGTCTGGCCGACGTGAACGTGAACAAGGTGTTGAACGATCTCGTGGCGCTTCTGCGCGCGGAGGTCGGGGACGGGAAGATCGTCTTCCGGATCGCCTTCGACCCGAGTCTCCCACCCGTGCGGGGCGACGAGACCCGGCTCACGCAGGTGTTCCTGAACCTGCTACGCAACGCGGTGGAAGCCCTGCGGGAACGCGAAGCAGGGGGGACGATCCGCGTTCTCACGAAAATGGACCTCGATCTCCACCTGGCCCGCCCCGACCAGGCACCGCGGCCCGCCATCGCCGTCGAGATCTCCGACGACGGCCCGGGCGTGCGAGGCGAGGATCTCGAGAAACTCTTCACGCCCTTCTATACGACCAGGGCCCGCGGCACGGGCCTCGGGCTGGCGCTCTCCCACAAGATCGTGGAGGAGCACGGTGGGAGCCTGCGGCTCCAGAGCCGCTTCGGCGAGGGGACGACGGTGCGCGCCATCCTCCCCGCCGCGGAAACCCGATGACCGGCATCGCGAAGATCCGGGTGCTCGTCGCCGATGACGAGGCCCCCATGCGATTCATCCTGAAGGACGCCCTCGAGGAGCAGGGCTTCGCCGTGGACCTCGCCTCCGACGGGACGGAGGCCCTGGCCCGGCTCGAGGCGGAGCCATACCCGCTCGCCTTCCTCGACATCAAGATGCCCGGAACCTCCGGCCTCGAGATCCTCGAGCGCCTCCCCGCCATGGGGCGCGACACGAGCGTGATCGTCATCACGGCGATGAACACCATGGAAAACGCCATCGAGGCCATGGGGCGCGGGGCCCTGGAATACCTGACGAAGCCCTTCAAGCTCGAGCGCGTCGCGGAGCTGGCGCGGCAGGCCCTGGAGTCGCGCCGGCGCGCCCTGGAGGCGGAGCGGCGGGACCGCACCGCGGAGCCCCCACCGGCCGAGGAAGCCATCGTCGGCCGCAGCGACACGATGCAGGCCATCTACAAGACGATCGGGCGCCTCACGCAGAGCGACGTCACGGTCCTGATTCTCGGAGAGAGCGGCACGGGGAAGGAGCTGATCGCCCGGGTGATCCACGACAAGAGCCGGCGCGCCCCGGGCCCCTTCGTGGTGGTGAACGCCGCGGCGATCCCCGCCACGCTGATGGAGAGCGAGCTGTTCGGATTCGAGCGCGGCTCCTTCACGGGCGCCCACGCGCGGCACGCCGGGAAATTCGAGCAGGCCCGGGGCGGGACGCTCTTCCTGGACGAGATCGGGGAGATGCCGATCGATCTGCAGTCGAAGCTCCTGCGGGTGCTCCAGGAAGGAGAGTTCGAGCCCGTCGGCGCCCGCTCGCCGATCCGGGCGGATATCCGGATCGTCGCCGCGACGAACCAGGACCTCGAGCGCGCGGTGCGTGAGAAGCGCTTCCGCGCGGATCTCTACTACCGGCTGAACGTCGTGACGATCCCCGTCCCGCCCCTGCGCGACCGGCGGGAGGACATCCCGATCCTCGCCCGCCACTTCCTGAGGAAGTTCGAGCGGGAGCTGGGCCTCGGCGAGAAGTACCTCTCGGAGGATGCGATCCTGCTGCTGCAGGGCTGGAACTGGCCGGGGAACGTCCGGGAACTCGAGAACCTGATCAAGCGGGCCATGGCGCTCTACCCCCAGAAGGCGCTCTCGGCCGCCGATCTCTCAGCGCTCGTCTCGCCGGCGGAGCAGGAAACGCTCCACAGCGACCAGACGCTCGATGAGCTCATCCGCGCCCGGGTCGCCCGATTCCTCGAGCACGTGGACCCCGTCGCGCGGGGGAACCTGCACGAGGCGATCCTGAGCCGGGTGGAGAAGCCGCTGATCGAGCTCGTGCTAGCCAGGGCAGGCGGCAACCAGGTGCGGGCGGCGGCCATGCTCGGGATCAACCGGAACACGCTTCGCAAGAAGATCACGGAGCTCGGGATCGAGATCCGCAAGTGAATGCCCCTCCCCGCGCCGGAGACAGAGCGGCCGCGGCAACCTGGGCGGGGCTTCACGTGATCGCCGGCGGCGCATCGACGGAAGGGGTACTCGCGATCGCGGAGGCGGCGCTCGAGGGGGGCGCGCGGATCGTGCAGGCACGGATGAAGGGAGTCCACTCCCGCATGCTGTTCCTCGCGGCCTCGGCGGTGGCGGAAGCGGTGGGGCGCGTCCCCGGCGCGCGGCTCGTGGTGAATGACCGGCTCGATGTGGCGCTCGCCGTGGGCGCGGAGGCGGTGCACCTCGGGCAGGATGATCTTTCTCCCGAGGCGGCGCGCGCCGCCATCGCGGCCGCGGGACGCACGCTCGTCTACGGCCTCAGCAGCCACGATCTCGCGCAGGCCGTCGCGGCCGAGGGAGCCGGCGCCGCCTATATCGGCTTCGGACCTGTTTTCGCGACAAAATCGAAGGTGGACGCCCCGCCGCCCCGGGGGATCGCAGAGCTGGCCGCGGTGTGCCGGGCCGTCCAGGTGCCCGTGATCGCCATCGGGGGGATCACGCTCGAGAATGCCGCGAACGCTGTCGCCGCCGGCGCCGCGGGGATCGCGGTCATCTCGGCGGTCGCCGACGCTCCCGACCCGGCGAGCGCGGTCCGCGCGCTGGTTTCTCTCTTCAAAGGAAAGAACCCATCCGCCCGCGCCTTGCGCCGGACACCCTGACGCCATGAACGACATCCGCCAACGATCCCGGTCGCTCCTCCCGCTCGCCCTCTGCTTTCTCGTGTTCTCGGCATGCTCGGGTCCGCACAAGAAGATCAAGATCCCGGAGCCCCGGTTCATCGCCGTGCACCGCGACGTGCGGGAAGTCTTCGCGGCCCACCGGGCGAAGGACCCGCGCCGGATCGACCTCGCCTTCTCCCGACTCGGCGAGCTGAACGGCCGCCCGGATGTCGTCCCGCAGGGAGAGCCGGTGCGCGCCATCGATCTCTCCCCGGGCAGCCGCTTCCTGATCGCCGTGACGGGCACCACGATGGGCGGTTCCAAGGTGCTCGTCTTCGAGGCCGTCTCCGGGAAGCTCCTGCTCGGCGTGAACGGCTATGCAACGGCTTTTTCCGCGGACGACCGCTGGCTCGCCTGCCTCCAGCACCGCTACGCAACTCCCGAGCCAGGAGCCGATGTCGGGAGCTACGAGGCGATACTGCTGGTGGACATGGGCCGCGTGCGCGGCGCCACGCCCGAGGACACGACGGTCTTCAAGACGCTCGTGCGCGATCCCGAAGACCGCCTCATGAACTCCCGGATCGAGTTCCTGGGGAACGACCGGATCCGCGTTTACCGCCAGAAGCCGCCCCTCGACGAGCAGTACACGCTCGAAGGGGACAAGGTGCAGGAGAAGGGGCGGCGGTGGTACTGGCTGTGGTTACACTAGTCCGGGTGGTGAGGCTCGGCAGGAGCCTCGCCCTCCCAAGTATGGTGAGGCTCGGCAGGAGCCTCGCCCTCCCAAGTATGGTGAGGCTCGGCGGGGGCCTCGCCCCCCCGAAGGGCAATCCATGCGTCCCTCCGTTCTTTCCATCGCGGGGACCGATCCCACCGGCGGCGCCGGGATCCAGGCGGATCTCCAGGTCCTCGCCCGCTGTGGCGTGCACGGGATGGCGGTCCCGACGGCGCTGATCGAGCAGGACTCCCGCGGCGTGCGTCGCGTCCACGCCGTCTTCCCGACGATCCTCGAGGCGCAGATCGCCTCGTGCTTCGATGACGCCCCTCCCGCTGCCGTGAAGATCGGCGCGCTCGCCACGGACGACAACGCGCTGGCCGTTGCGCGTTCCCTCGAGCGCTACGGGCCGCCCCCCACCGTGCTCGACCCCGTGCTCCAATCCTCGAGCGGCGCCTTTCTGCTCGAGCGCCGCGCCTGGGACACGCTTCGACACAGGCTCCTTCCCCTTGCGACCGTGATCACCCCGAACCTCGCCGAGGCGGGGCTCCTTCTCGACACGGAACCCCCCGCCACGCCGGAAGCCATGGAGCGCGTTGCGCGCGATCTGCTCGGGCTCGGCGGCGCGCCCTGGGTGCTCCTCAAGGGCGGCCATCTCGCCGGGGATCCGATCGATGTGCTCGTGGGGGAGACTGCCGTGAAGGTGCTTCGCGGGAAGCGCGTGGACGCCGAGGTCCACGGCACGGGGTGCGCGCTCTCCTCGGCAATCGCCGCGGGGCTCGCGCTCGGGATGGATGTCCCCGCCGCGGTCGAGCGGGCCCACGCCTACGTGCAGCGTGCGATCGCGGGGAGCGAGCAGCGGGGGAAGGGGCGGCGGACCCTGAACTACTCGGTGGACTACTGAGCGCGGAGCGTCTTGTAACCGTAGAGCCAGCGCGACGTGACGCCGCCCACGTTGCGCACCGTGTGCGCGGTGCGCGCAGGGATCAGCACCTCCTCGCCCGCGCGGGGGCGCAGGACCCGCCCCCCGAACTCCATCTCGATCCCTCCCTCGACGAGCATCACCAGCTCATCCGTGTCGTGGATGAAGTCGGCCCAGACCTGCCCCGGCGCATCGACCCAGAGGTCGCAGGTGAAGCCGCGCGAGCGCCAGTCGCGCGCGACGGCGGCCCGATCGACACTCCTCTTCATGCCGCGCCGCCCATCTTCGCGTGGAGCGCCGCCAGCAGCTTCCCGTGGATCCCCCCGAACGCGCCGTTGGACATGACCAGCAGCACGTCGCCCGGCTCGGCGCGGGAGGCCACGCGGGTGACGATGTCGTCCACCTTTTCGATGAACTCCGCGTCGCAGCCTCGCGCCCGGAGATCCTCCGCGACGCGCTCGGGCGAGAGACGCTCGGCCTCAGGCACCTTGCCCGGGTTGTCCACCCCCGCGATCACGGTGCGATCGGCCTGCGCCAGCGCGTCGACGAAGGCCGCCTGGTGGACATTGCGGCGGCTCGTGTTGGAGCGCGGCTCGAAGATCGCCCAGACGCGTCTTCCCGCATAACGCTCCCGCAGGGCCGCGATGGTCTCGCGCACCGCCGTCGGGTGGTGGGCGAAGTCGTCGATCACGAGAACGCCCGCCACCTCCCCCCGCTCCTCCTGCCGCCGCGCCACGCCGCCGAACCGCGCGAGGCCGCCCCGCACCTCCGCCGGCGTGAGCCCGAGGTCCAGGCACACGCCTATCACCCCGAGCGCGTTGCACACGTTGTGGGATCCAGGCAGCGGGATCGTGAACTCGCCGAGCGGCTGGCGACGGAGCGCCGCCTCGAACCGCGTCGCCGCACGGTCCACCCCCAGCACCTTCCCGCGAAGGTCGGCGTTGTCGCCCAGACCGTAGCGCAGCACCCGGCAGCGGCCCGTGAGCGCCACGGCGAGCGCCTCCTCGTCGTCGCTGCACACGGCGAGGATCCCCATGGCGGGGATCAGCGCCACGAATCTGCGGAAGGCCTCCCGCACGTGATCGAGGTCCCGGTAGATGTCGGCGTGATCGAACTCCACGCTGGTGAGAATGACGCTCTTCGGCTCGTAGTGGAGGAACTTCGGCCCCTTGTCGAAGAACGCCGTATCGTACTCATCCCCTTCGATGACGAAGTGGTTCCCCTTCCCCAGCCGGAAGCCTCCCTCGAAGTCCTTCGCCACGCCCCCGACGAGGAGCGACGGATCCCGCCCCGCCGAGAGGAGCACGCTCCCCGCCAGCGCGGTCGTCGTCGTCTTGCCGTGGGTGCCGGCGATCACGATCGAGTGCTTGTCCCGGAGGAAGAAGAGGCGAAGCGCCTCGGGCATGCTGACGTAGGGAAGGCCGCTTTCGAGCAGCGCCTCGATTTCCGGGTTGCCGCGGCTCATCGCGTTGCCGACGATGACCAGATCGGGCCGATGGGCGAGATTCTCCGCGCGGTAGCCCTGCATCACGCGAATGCCCCACCGCTCGAGCTGGACACTCATCGGCGGGTAAACGGCCTGATCGGAGCCGGTGACCTCGAAGCCCGCGGCGGCGAACATGCCGGCGAGCGAGCCCATGCCCGTGCCGGCGACGGCGACGAGATGAACCCTGCGGACTGTATTGGGAACGCGCGCGAGGCGGGCTGTCGTTTCTTCGGGCGTTTCGGGGCGGGTGGGCGCGAGGCTCACGACGGGACGGTGCCGGAGGGGCCGCGGTCGGCTTCGGGTTCCACCTCGGCCCGGGCTTCGGCGTCCGGAACCTCAGGGGCCTC
>JBGPLH010000009.1:0-21875 GCA_041486365.1 Thermodesulfobacteriota bacterium
CGGTGCTCCCGCGCCGACCCTTATATCACGAATCCGAGTTCTCACGCTTCACGCGAGACTTCGTCGAAGCGGTCCGTGCGCTGCCAGAAAAGGCGGGTTCGGGCCGGAGAAGGAGTGGCGTATGGCGAACTACGGTGTCGCAGGAAAGATCCTCTGGGTCGACCTCTCCCAGCGAAAGCACTGGACGCAGGATATCCCCGGGGAAACCTACCGGAAATTCCTGGGCGGCTACGGGCTCGGCGTCCGGATCCTCTACGAGAACATGCCGGCCGGCGCGGATCCCCTCGGCCCCGACAACATCATGGGCATCACGGCCGGGATCATGACCGGCGTGGAAACGCCCTTCAGCGGGCGCACGCAGACCGTCGCCAAGTCCCCGCTCACGGGCACCTGGGCCGACTCCAACTCGGGAGGGCTCCTGGGTTCGCAGCTCAAGAAGGCGGGCTACGACGGGATCTTCATCCGCGGCAAGGCCGACCGCCCCGTGTACGTGTTCGTCGAGGACGACCGCGTCGAGATCCGCGACGCCGCCCACCTCTGGGGAAAGGACACCTACGACACCTACGACACGATCGTGAAGGAGATCGGCGGGCGCCGCCGCCCGAGCCTCGCCTGCATCGGACAGGCGGGCGAGCGGAAACAGCTGATCTCCTGCGTGATCATCGAGCGCTACCACGCCTGGGGCCGACAGGGCTTCGGCGCGGTCTGGGGATCGAAGAACCTGAAGGCCGTGGTGGCCCGGGGCACCAACCAGATCCCGGTCGCGCAGCCCGAGAAGTTCGAGAAGCTCTGCAAGGACATCAACCGGCCCTTCTACGCCCACAAGAGCCTGCGCGTGCGCATCGCCTCGGCGATCATGGCGGCCGACAAGCGGATGGCCTGGCTCTACCGCCTCTTCACGAAGCTCGGCATCAAGGTGATGCTCGACACGAAGGGGATGCTCAAGACCTGGCACGAGCAGGGAACGACGTCGGCCGTCTCGATCTCCGTCGAGAACGGCGACGCGCCCATCAAGAACTGGGCGGGCTCGGGCGCCATCGACTTCCCGATGAAGACGAAGTCGTGGAAGATCTCCGACAAGGAGGTCGTGAAACTCCGCGACGAGTACCTCACCTGCGGTGACTGCCCGCTGGTCTGCAAGGGGATCGTCTCGGTGAAGGAGGGCCCTTTCGCGGTCTCCCGGGTGCGCCGGCCGGACTACGAGACGCTCTGCGGCTTCGGCGCGAGCCTGCTCAACGACAACCTCGAGTCGATCATCGCGGCGCACAACTACTGCAATCAGTACGGGCTGGACGCGGTGAGCACGCCGGCCACCATCGCCTTCGCGGCGGAGCTCTACGAGCGCGGGATCATCGACAAGCAGCACACCGACGGCATCGAGCTCACCTGGGGCAACGCCCCGGCGATCGTGGAGGCCACGCGCCGGATGGCGATGATGGAAGGGAACTTCGGCCGCCTCTTCGGGAACGGCACCCAGGCCGCGGCCCGGCAGATCCCCGGGAGCGAGCCCTACGCGGTGCACGTGCACGGGCAGGAGCTGCCCTACCACGATCCGAAGTTCTCCCCGAGCATGGGCGTGAACTATCTCGCCGACCCGACGCCGGGGCGGCACACGACGGGCAGCCTCGCCTGGCACGAAACATTCAACCTCCCGTTCCCCTACAAGAGCGTGAAGCTGCCGAAGTACGGCTGGCGCTCCTACGAGGGCAAGGGCGAGGGGCAGCGCCAGTGGTCGAACGCGCACCAGGTGATGAACGGCATGGGCATCTGCCTCTTCTCGGGCCTGGTGGGCGGGCTCCCCTACGTGGATCTCACCAACGCGATCACCGGCTGGGGCGTCGACGAGCTGGAGCTGCTCAAGACCGGCGAGCGGATCCAGACGCTGCGCCACGCCTTCAACACCCGCGAGGGGCTCAAGCCCTCCGACTTCAAGCCGCACGCGCGAATGATCGGCGAGGGCGACGCGAAGCTCCTGAAGGGCCCGCTGGCGGGAGTCGAGGTGGACCAGACGCGCCTGGTGAAGGACTACTACCGGGCGATGGGCTGGGACTTCGAGACCGGCGCCGTGAAGCCCGAGAAGCTCGAGGAGCTGGGGCTCGCGCAGATCGTGGCGCAGTAGCCCTCGCGCGCCCCGGGAACGAGAGGCCCGCCTCCGCAGGGAGGCGGGCCTTGTTCCGCCGGCCCTTCCCGACGTAAAATGCGGTTGCCTCTCCGCGTCCCCTCCCGTACACTCGCCCCGTTCACGCACCACCGACTCTAAATAGAGGAGATCGTCCATGACTCTGAGACTCAAGGCTATCGCGATCGCGCTGTTCCTCTTCGCCGGCGTCCTGGCCGCGCCGGGCGCCGTTTCCGCCAGCGTCCCCAAGGACACGACCCTGGGACGCGACATCCCCGTGGCCTGGGACCTCGCAACCGGCGGCTGCGCCTGCACGAAGGAGCGCGCGGCCGTGAGCGAGTACCGGAACCGGATCCTCGCGGCGCCCACGCCGGAGGCCGCCCGCGAGCTGGCGCTGTCGCAGACCCGGCTCGCGCACAAGGCGCTCTCGCGCGCCCGCTGGATCGTCCCCTTCAGCGGGAGCATCGGGAAGGCCAACCGCAAGCTCGAGGACTATGAGGTCCGCGTCCGCGCCGCGCAGAGCCAGCAGGACGTGGCACGCGAGTTCAGCCACCTGGTGCGGCTCGCGTCCGCGGATCCCGGCACCGTCGTCAACGCGGTGGAGCTCAAGGGGAAGAGCTGCAGCTACACGACCGGGGAGATCGTGATCATCATCATCGGTTTCCTCTTCGCGATCATCCCGGGGATCATCTTCATGTTCCTCCTCTGCTGAGCGCGCTCCGCCGTTCCGCCGGCCGCGGGGCGGCCCCGCAAGCGGCACAACAAGAAGCCCGCCTCCACCGAGGCGGGCTTCCTTTCTGGCCGCGCCCGCCGCAAGAGGCGGTTGCCTTCGATCCCGTGTCTCCTCTAGACTTCCCCCGTCACCGACGCATCAAAGCCATCGGAGGGACTCTCTCATGAATCGCAGAATCGGGGCAGCCATGATCGGCCTCTTGCTCCTCACCGGCGCGCTGGTGGGATCGCCCACCGCTTCCGCGAGTGTTCCGGACCAGGCGACCGCGCGTCCGGATCTTCCCGTGGCCTGGGACCTCGCCACCGGCGGGTGCGCCTGCCCGAAGGAGCGCGCCGAGCTGAGGGCGTTCCGGGACCGCATTCTCGCGGCGCCGACGCCCGAGGCGGCCCGGACGATCGTGATCTCGCAGACGCGTCTCGCGCACAAGGCGCTTTCCCGGGCGCGTTGGATCCTCCCCTTCAGCGGCACCGTGCGGGGAGCCAGCCGCAAGCTCGAGGCTTACGAGGCGCGCGTCCGCGAGGCGAAGTCGCAGGCCGAGGTGGCCCGCGAGTGGAGCACGCTCACGCGCATGGCGTCCGCGGACGGCGGCGCCATCCGGGACGTGAAGATCAGCGGCAGTTGCAGCTATACGACCATCGAGATCGTGATCATCATCATCGGGTTCCTGCTCGCGATCATCCCGGGGATCCTCTTCCTGTTCCTCCTCTGCTGAGGACCGGAGCTTCCCCTCTGGCCTGCCCGCGACCCGCCGCCCGGCGGGTCGCGGCGCTTTCGGCGGCCCCGGCCGATTGCCGCCGCGGGGGGCTTCGCTTATCCTGTCCGGGCAGTCGTTCCGGTCGGGCCTCCTCCAGGGCCATGCGCGAGGGTCACTCATGAAGATCCACTTCCTCCTCAAGGGTTACATGCTGGGCACGTTCCTCGATCACGACTTCGACCTGGAGCTGCCGGAAGGGACCACCCTGAAGCAGGCGCTGCGCCGCGCCGGGCGCGAGCGACGGGTCGACTTCGACCGCGTTCTGGAGGAGCACGAGGTGATCCGAGAGAGCATTCTCGTATCGGGCCGCCGCCTCGACTGGCCCGCCTGCCTCGATCACGTGCTCCAGGACGGCGACGACGTCTACATGCTCTCCCCGCTGGCGGGCGGTTGACCCCCCGCGCGACCAAGGGGAAGGGGGCCCGGGGCGTCGGGCGTTCTCTTTCCGTTCCCGGCGAGGCGCCGCTGCCGGAAGACCGGGTGTTCCTCGAGGGGATCGTGCTGCCGGCGCGCATCGGCGTCACGGCGGCGGAGCGGGCCGCGCCGCAGGATCTCCAGGCGGACATCGCCGTCCACACATCGCTGGAGAAGCCGGGACGCACGGACCGTCTCGCGGACACGGTGAACTACGCCCTCATCCGCAAGGCGGCGCTCCGCGTCGCCGCGTCGCGGACCTGGTCGCTCCTGGAGGCGCTGGCGTCCGGGATCGCCGACGCTCTCCTGGAGATCTTCCCGGGGAGCCGGGTCGTCGTCGTCACGCTGCGAAAGCCCAGGCCCCCGTTCATGTCGGGCGTCGGAGCCGGGGGCGTGACCCTGGTCCGGCGTCGCGGTGGCCCGCGCAAGGAGGAGCGAACCCGGTGAGAAAGGGCGAAGCCTTCGTGCTCGGGACCCTCGGCGGCGCGGTGGGCGCCGTGGTCAACACGGCGCTGGCGACCTGGCTTGGCGGGATGGGAGCGGTCCGCGCGCTGGGCGTATCCCTCCATCTCTCCTGGACGACCGAGGCCTGGCTCCACCGCGTCGGCTTCGGCGCGCTCTACGGACTCGCGTATCCGCTCTTCTGGATCCTCCTTCCCGCCGGGGCGCTCCGCGCCGCCGTCCTCTACTCGCTTCTCCCCAGCGCCGTTTCCTTGCTCTACTTCCTCCCTCATTCGGGCGCGGGCGTGCTCGGCCTCTCGAGGGGCCCCCTGGCGCCGCTCGTCGTGATCGCCCTCAACGCGGTCTGGGGCCTCGTGCTCGGGCTCATCTGCCGCCGCCAGGGCGCCGCGGGCTGAGCGCCGCGCGCGCCGCGGAACGGAACCCATCATGGGGAAATTGGACAAGCACGAGGTCGCCGCGATCCTCGAGGAGATCGCCGAGCTGCTCGAGATCAAGGGCGAGAACCCCTTCAAGACCCGCGCCTATCTCAACGCCGCGCGCGCCCTCGAGAGCGCCGAGCGCGAGATCGAGGACCTCGTGAGGACGGGGGAGCTGCGGGAGATCAAGGGCATCGGCGAGAAGATCGCCGAGAAGATCGAGACGCTCGTGGGATCGGGCAAGCTCCCCTATTACGAGGAGCTGAAGGCGAGCGTGCCGGCGGGGCTGCTCGAGATGCTCCGGATCCCGGGGCTCGGCCCGAAGAAGGCGGCGGCGCTATTCGAGAAGCTCGGCGTGAAGTCGGTCCGGGAGCTCGAGTACGCCTGCCACGAGAACCGGCTCGTCGCTCTCCCCGGCTTCGGCGAGAAGTCGCAGTCGAACATCCTCCACGGGATCGAGTTCGTGAAGCGGCACGCCGGGAGCTTCCTCTGGTCGGAGGCCTGGAAGCAGGGGGAAACGCTCCTCGCGGCGCTCCGGCAGGTCCCCGACGTGCGCGAGGCGGAGGTCGGCGGGTCGCTGCGCCGGCGGAGCGAGGTGGTGCACGACATCGATCTCCTTGCCGCCTCGGACAGGCCCGGCGACGTGGTGAAGCGGTTCGTGAAGCTCCCGGGCGTCGAGCGCCTTCTCGCCGCGGGAGACACGAAGGGGAGCGTGGTTCTCGAGTCCGGAATCCAGGTCGACCTCCGCGTGGTCAAGCCGCGGGAGTTCCCCTTCGCGCTGCACTACTTCACGGGATCGAAGGCCCACAACATCGCCGTGCGGGGGCTCGCGCAGAAGAAGGGATACAAGCTGAACGAGTACGGCCTCTGGAAGGGGAGCCGCCTGGTGCCCTGCGCGACCGAGCAAGCGCTGTTCGCCAAGCTCGGGCTGGCCTGGATCCCCCCCGAGATGCGGGAGGACACGGGGGAGATCGCCGTGGCGGCGCAGGGGGGGATCCCGCGCCTCGTCGAGCTGGAGGATCTGCGGGGCGTGTTCCACACGCACTCGACCTGGAGCGACGGGAGCGCCACGATCGAGCAGATGGCGAAGGCGGCCCGGAAGCTCGGCCTCGCCTACCTCGGTCTTTCGGATCACTCGCGCTCGGCGGCCTACGCGGGCGGGATGAAGGTGGAGGCCATCGCGAAGCAGCACGCCGAGATCGACGCGCTCAACGCCGGACTGAAGAACTTCCGCATCCTTAAGGGAATCGAGTGCGACATCCTCCCCGACGGGAAGATGGACTACCCGGACAAGGTGCTCGCGCGCTTCGACTTCGTGATCGGGAGCGTGCACTCGAGATTCAACATGCCCGAGCGCGAGATGACCGCACGGATCTGCAAGGCTCTGGCGAACCCCCACGTCTCCTGGATCGGCCACCCGACCGGACGGCTGCTCCTCGCGCGCGAGGGATACCCGGTCGACGTCGAGGCGATCGTGGACACGGCGGCCAGGCACGGCAAGTTCGCCGAGCTGAACGCCCACCCGCTCCGGCAGGATCTGGACTGGCGGGGCTGCCGGTACGCCCGGCAGAAGGGGGTGCTCGTGTCCATCAACCCCGACGCGCATGCGACGGAGGGGATCGCGGACATCCGCTACGGGCTCGGCACCGCGCGGCGGGCCTGGCTCACGAAGGAGGACGTGTTGAACGCGCTCCCCCTCGACAAGGTGATGAAGCGCCTCGGCGGCGGCTGACCTCGGTGCCCGTTCCCGCCCGGACCCGTCTCGCGCCCCCTCTTGACGGGCGGCCGCCGAACCCATAACGTTCGATCGGGTTGGGAGAGCGGTCGCGCGCCTTTGGCCGGGGCGCGTCCTGCCATGCATTCACGCAGCGCGTGATGGAGGTACGAAGATGATGCGCAGGGGCGATGTTCGCGTGTGGGGCGTTTGCCTGCTGGTGGTGGCGATGCTGGGCTCGGCCGGCCCGGCCTTCGGGTTCGGAGAGGTCTTCCAGATGACGGGCAGCGGAAAGGTCTGGCACTTCGAGGCCGGTCCCTTCACCCCCGCACCCATCACGAACTTCAACTCGTCGGCGGCGGGTGTCTACATCGCCCAGAACATCGACTCCAGCGGCAAGGTCTTCGCGTGCTGGGAGAACGGGACCACGCTGCTGGTGGACACGGACCAGTCCTTCCCCGACCCGCAGGTGTTCACGGGGCTGCTCAGCTCGAATGGGGACTACATGGTCTACACCATGCAGGACGGGCGGGCGGTCATGCTCACCGGCTCGTCGCCCATCAACAAGTCCACCTCCGCCATCATGCGAATCCGGGGTGAGGCCTACGTGCTGACCGGGGAGCTTCAGTCTCCCGGGTCCTTCGATCACTTCTCGCGGTCGAGGTTCGACATCGTGAAGCTCGTGAGCACGGGGGGCTGCGGCCGGGACAATACCGAGAGGTGAGCTCCTGTGAGACCGGTGAGGGGCCCGCATGAGCGTGCCCTTCGCGTCTTGCGCGATCGGATCTTGTCGGCCCTCGCTTCACTCGGGACCTTAGGGCCGGCGGATCGCCTCGACGGGATCGAGCCGCAGGAGCCGCGCGGCGGCGGGCAGGGTCACGACCGCCGAGACGAGGAAGACCCAGGCGGAAGCCGTGAGCAGGTTCGAGGCGGTGACGATCGGGTAGAGGATCGCGTCGGCCCCGAGCGCCGCGCGCAGATCGGGCCCGAACAGGGAGAGATCGATCCCCGAGGTCCCCAGCCACGCGCCCGTGATCCCCGCGCCCAGCGCGCAGCCGAGCGCCACCCCGACGGCCCCCAGGCACAGGCTCTCCAGGAAGACCAGCGCCAGCAGCGAAACCGGCGCCACGCCGAGGGCGAGCAGGAGGCCGAATTCGCGGCGGCGCTCCAGCACCGAGAGCGACATCAGGTTCGCGATGGCGAGGCCCACCAGCGCGAACACCACGCCCCCGCGAAGCTTCTCCGCCAGCCGCATGGTCCCGATCATCTGCTTCACCTCGGGCGTCTGCTCCTCCCAGGAGGAAAGCCGCGTCCCGGGTGAGCCCCGCGTTCGCCAGAGCGCCACGGTCTCCGGCAGACGCGCGGGATCGCGAAGCCGCAAGGCGATCTCCGTGGCGCTCCCCGGCGTTCCGAGAAGCGCCCGCGCTGCGTCGAGGTCCAGGAAGGCCGCATGGGCGTCCAGGAGCGCCACGCCCGTTGGCCGAAGGATCGCCGCGCGGAACCGATCCGCGGCGGGCGGGCCGGCCGCCGATCGCGCGAGGACTGCCACCTCCTGGCCCGGGCTCACGCCGAGACGACGGGCCAGCTCGCGCCCCAGCGCGATCGTCCCCGGGCGAGCTCCGTCGCGATCGAACAGCGCCGGCAGATCGGTTACCCGCGTCTCGTCGTCCGGCCTGAAAGCCAGGATCTGCGCGCCCCCGTCGCCGCCTGGACCGTGCAGGTATCCCTCGAAGCGAAGCCGCTCCGATGCGCCCAGCACCCCGGAGATGCGCCGGGCCCGCGCCAGCGCCGCGTGTGCGTCGGGAAGGAACGTGGCGTCGGCGGAGGTGGGGACGATCCGGGCATGGCCGGCGCCCATCCGCACCACCGATTCGATCCGCTGGGCGATGTAGCCGTCCTGGACTCCGCGCAGGAAGATGAGCACGAGGAGTCCCGCGGCGATGGTCACGAGCGCCAGCGCGCTGCGCCGCGGCACCCGGAAGGCCCCGCGCCAGGCCATGAGGGCAATCCAGCGCAGGCTCATGCCCATCCTCGGTGTTTCTGGAGTCGACCGCCGCGTCGCGGCGGGTCTCCGGCTTGGAGTCGACCGCCGCGTTCTTGGAGTCGACCGCCGCGTTCTTGGAGTCGACCGCCGCGTTCTTGGAGTCGACCGCCGCGTTGCGGCGGGTCTCCGGGCGGCGGGTCTCCGGGCGGCGGGTCTCCGGCTAGCGCCATCGCCGCAGTCCCTCCCGGGTGAAGAGATCCGCCGGCGCGGGAGCGCCGGGCTCGAAGTAGAGGACGCGGCCCCGCGCCCGCAATCGCCCCGATTCGATCCATGAGAAGTTTCCCCGCCGCCGGGGCGCCGCTTCCCCGAACCGCACCTCCCATCGAGGATCTCCCTGCGGGTCGAGACAGGCGGCCCGGATCGGCGAGCCGTCGGGCCGCTTCCAGGCGAGGAGCCGGGCGCAGCGGCTTGCGGGCGGCACGTCGCATTCCCATCGGAGGCAGGGCGTTCCGGCGCACCGATCGGGGCGTCCTTGCGAGGGTGCGAGATTCGCCGCCCCGGCGAGCGCGCCCGCGAGATCGCCGGCAAGGCCCGGCGCCCCCTCGCGGGGAGAGGCCACGAGCAGATCGGCGCGGGCGAAGTACACGGCCGAATCGTGAGGCGTGACGAGGAGCGTGGCGCCGCGATCTCCCTCGGGCCACAGGATCCGCGCGATCGCCCGGCCGTCGCGGCGCGCCAGCGCCTTCACCCGGAACGGGGCGGGGCGCGGCGCGGAGAGATCCGTGACCTCGAAGACCAGGTAGACGCTCGCGGGAACGGGTGCCGCGGCGGTGGACGCCCGAAGGTCCGCGGCCAGGCCACGGCCGGCCAGGAGCAGGACGGCGAGCGTCGCGAGGAGGGCGTTCATGCGCCCGCCTCCAGGAGCCGCCCATCCTCGAGCCGGAGACGGCGCGTCGCCGGGGCGAGGAGCCGCTCGTCGTGCGTGGCCAGCAGGAGCGCCATGCGCCCGGCGCGGTGAATCTCCGCGAGCAGATCGATCAGCCCGGCCGCGGCCCTCCCGTCGAGATGGGCGGTAGGTTCGTCGGCCAGGAGCAGGGCGGGCTCGCCCGCGATCGCGCGCGCGAGCGCGCCTCGCTGGGCCTCCCCCGTCGACAGGGCGCTGGGGAACCGGTCTCCGAGCTGCGCTAAGCCGAGGCGCTCGATCAGGGCGTCGGCCTCACGCCCGTCGCGCCCTCGCAGGGCAAGCGCCAGCTCCACGTTCTCGCGGAGCCGGAGGAGGGGAGAGAGATTGTCCGAGGAAAAGACGAATCCGAGGGAGCGGCGGCGAAGCCGCGCGCGCTGCGCGCGCGGCGCGCGGGTGAGATCGACGCCCGCCACGCGGAGGCTTCCCGACGTGGGCGTCAGGAGGCCGCCGAGCAGGTGCAGGAGCGTGGATTTGCCGGAGCCCGAGGGGCCCAGCAGGCAGGCGAACTCCCCGCGCCGCAGGGTCAAAGTCACGGAGCGGAGGGCGTGAACAGCGGGCCCGGGGCCTTCGGAGCGGTAGGTCTTCGAGAGATCCCGGGCCTCGATGAGGAGGCCGGCGTCCGTCACCGTTCGCGCACGCGTTCGGCGACGAGATCGCGAAGCTGCTTCATGTCCAGCGGCTTCTCCAGGCACAGGATTTCCTTCCGTGCCAGGAAGGCCTGCGCGCGTGCAGTGCACGCCCCGCTGCTCATGAAGACAATTCGCGAGAGGAAGTCGGGACGGGCGTCCCGCAGCATATCGTAGACGTCCATCCCCGTCATCCCGGGCATGATGATGTCGCAGAGCACGAGATCGTAGCCGTCCCCCTGCGCGAGCCGATCGAGCCCTTCACGCCCGCCGTGGGCCACCTCCACGTCGTGATCGGAGAGGGCGCGGCGCAACGCCGCCCCGAGCGCCGGCTCGTCGTCGATCACGAGGATCCGCCCCCGACGGGCGCGCGCGGGTGCCCCGGGCGCGGGGAGGCCGTCGGTCTCCCGCGACTCCGCGGAGCACGCGGGCAGGATCACGCGAAAGGTCGTCCCCTGGCCGAGCCGGGTCTCGACCTCCACCTTGCCGCCGAGCCCCGACACGATGCTGTGGCAGATGGAGAGCCCCAGCCCGGTGCCGACGCCGACGGGTTTCGTGGTGAAGAAGGGATCGAAGATCCGGTTCAGGTGCGCGCGTGGGATCCCGGGCCCCGTGTCCCCCACCTCCACGATGGCGCGCCCCCGCCCGTCCACCCGCGCGACGACGCGGATCTCGTTCTTCTCGCTCTCCCCTTCGGGAAGGGCCTGCGCCGCGTTGATCAGGAGGTTCAGGAACACCTGGGAAAGACGTGACTCGTTCGCGGCCACGGGCGGCGTGTCGCCGATCTGCTTCACGAGGCGCGCGCGCGGGCGGATTCCGGGCCAGGCCATGTTGATCGCGGCCTCGATCACGCGCCGCAGATCGACCGGCCCGCGGGTCTCCTCGTCGATCCGGGAGAAGGTCTTCAGGTCGCGCACGATCTGCTTCACCCGCTCGGCCCCCTCCCGGGCCTCCCGGAGCGTCTCCTCAACTTCTCGGAGATCCGCGCCGCACCGGCCATCGACGCCGCTCACGACGTTCCCGGAGGACGAAGGCGCGTCCCCTTGCACGTCGCGGAGCTGCTTCCGGATCCGGGGGATCTCCTCCCGCAGGAAATCGAGGTTGGCGATCACGTAGGCCAGCGGGTTGTTGATCTCATGGGCCACCCCCGCGGCCAGGATTCCGACGGACGCCATGCGGTCGGCAAGCAGGACCCGCGCCTGCATCTGTTTCCACTCCGTGACGTCGCGCGCGATGATGGCGATGGCGAAGGCGCCGTCGAACTCGATGGACATGGGGGAGACCTCGGCGATCACCACGCCGCCGTCCCGCCGGAGGAAACGCATTTCCTGGATCCGGGCCGGCCCGGCCCCCTCGCGAATCCGCCGGCCCCGCCGCGCGACCATTCCCGCGTCGTCCGGGTGGATGAAATCGTGGATCGGGCGACCGACGAGATCGTCCGCCGACGTGTAGCCGAGCGTCGATGCGATCACCGGGTTCACGTAGACGATCCGCCCGTCGCGGATGACCGCCACGCCGTCGGGCGACTCCTCGATCAGGCGGCGGAACTTCGCCTCGGAGCTCCGCAGCGCCTCCTCCGCCACCCGACGCTTGCGCCTTTGCCCCGCTTCGCGCAGCTCACGCTCCACCGCGGGCATCAGCCGCCCGAGGCCGTCTTTCATGATCACGTCGTGGGCGCCCGCCTTCATGGCGGCCACCGCCGCCGACTCGCCCAGCGCGTCGGTGACGATCAGGAAAGGGAGATCCACCTCACGGCGGCGCATCACGTCGATGGCGGCCAGGGCGTCGAAGCGCGGGAGCCGGAAGTCGGTGAGGACCAGGTCCCAGGCCTCGTTCTCGAGCGCCTCGTTCATCGCTTCCGCGGTCTCGACGCGCTTCCAGGACGGATCGAAGCCTCCGCGCGCCAGCTCGCGCACCATCAGCTCGGCGTCGTCGGCCGAGTCCTCGATGATCAGGACACGGAGGGGCCTGTCCATGGGATTCCTGGCGGTCTTCCCAGGCGTCGCCGGGGAATCGGGCAAGGGGAAACGCGGGCTCACCAGGGGGTCTCATCGGCGCGGCGGGGTCCAAACCTGAAACGCCGCGGGTACCACCGACTCCCCGCGCCGGATCAGGACGGCGGCGCGAGGGGGAGCACGTAGAGGGCGTAGTCCTCCGAGCGGAAGACGGGGCGGGTGCCCGGGATGACGCCGACGGCGACGAGGAAGAAGTCCTCCACCGGGAAGCGGCGCGAGAAGGCATAGTGCACGCCGAGGTGGGGATAGGCATCGAGCGCCGCGCCGACGGCGCGGGCGGCCCGATCGAGGTCCGGCGTTGCGCCGGAGAGGTAGAAGGTCCGGAGCGTTTTCCCCGGCGTGAGCGGCCCGACCATCCGTGGCCCGATCCAGGAGTCGACGGCGATCCGTCCCGTGCGGAGATACACCAGCGGCCCCATCGGTGTCCCGATGCGCGCCCCGGACGGCAGCGCGCGGATCGCGCCCATCGCGCGTTCGAGCGATCGCGTGTCCACCCGGGCATCGCCCGCCCGGAACGTTCCCGGCGGCGGGAGGTTGTGCCGCCAGCCGGCGAGCGCGAGCGCGAGGACCGCCGCCGCGGCCACGCCGGCCGCCGGCCGCCCCCGGGGAAGACGCGCGGCGGCGACGACGGGCAGAAGGATCAGCCAGGGCGCCATCGGGACGAGCAGCCGGAAGATCTCCTCGGGCCAGAGAAGGACGATCCCGAGGGCCGCCGGGACGTAGAAGGTCTCGGCGCGCCGAAACACGGTGGCGCCCTCCCGGGCCCGCGCGGCGATACCGGCGGCGGCAAGTGTGGCGAAACCCATCACCACCGCGGCGAGCGGCCATGCCGAGCCTCCGCCTGCCGCGCGATCGAGGAGCGCCCGAGGGGCGTGCATGCCGAGCGCGACGTAGGCCGCGTTGTAAGCCCCGGCCGGCCCGTCGTGCGTCACCGCGCGGAGGAAGCCCGCAATCCCTCCGGGGAGATCGCCCCCGTAGCCCAGGTCATACGCGAAAAGCGGCTCGGCGCGGGCGGCGGCGTCGACCACGGCCGCGTGGCGCAGCCATGCGCCCCAGGCGCCGAGGCTCGCCGCCGCGAGGGCCAGCGTGAGCGCGCAGGCCCGGAATTGTCGGCGGGCTGCGAAGGCCAGCGCGAGCGCCATCACCAGCGCCGCCCCCGCGAGCCGCGTGTGCAGGGCGGCCACCGCGAGGATCGCCGCGAGCGCATCGCGTGAACGGGAAGGTTTGTCCTCACCGGCGTCGGCCAGCGCGATCGCGCCCAGGGTGAGCGCGAGGTAGAACGTCTCGCTCATCGGGAATCGCGCCAGCTCGAGCACCGATGGGTTCAAGCCCAGCGCGAGCACCAGCAGGATGACGGCGGGGGCCGGGAGCCTCCAGGAACGTCTGAGGATCGCCGCGAAGGCGAGGAGCGCGAGCGGCAGGAACACCGCGTTCGGCAGGACGACGAGAGGCCCCGTGAGCCTCGCGCGGTCCGCGCCCCCCGCGACGATCACGCCGGCGAGAACCCCGGGCCAGAGCAGCGGGTACTTCGTCATGCGGGGCGCGCCGGGGAGGTAATCGAGCCGGGGGCCTCGCCCCTCGGCGATGGCCTTCGCCGTGACGACGTACACACCGTCGTCCCGGTACCAGCCCACGCCGAGCGGCGTGTGCGAGAGCCAGAACGCGTAGAGCCCGGCGGCCGACACCAGCGCGAGGAGGGCCGCGAGCATCCCGCGACGCGCCGCCGCGTGTGAGCGCCCATCCGTCATCGGGGTTCGCCCTCCGCGCGGGTTTCAGGTCGGGGCAGCGCGTAGAGATCGTAGTCGCGCTCACCGAAGAGAAGGCGCGTCCCGGGAACGTCCGCGACGGCCGCGCCGAAGAGATCCGGAGGCGGGAACTTCCGCGAGAGCGCGTAGCCCACCCCCAGCCCCGGGTACTCGGCGATCGCCTCGCGCACGCCGCGCAGGTCGCTCTCCGGATCCTCGCCGCCGCCGATGAAGAAGGTCCGCAGGCTCCGTCCCCGGAGGGAGATTCCTTCCACGCGCTGCTCCACCCAGGATCCCACGCCCCGCCGCTGCGTGCGAAGCCAGACGAGGGGCGCCATGGGGCTCCCGACGACGGCGTCACCGGGCAGGCGGCGGACCGCGACCATCGCGCGCTCGAGAGATCCTGCGTCCACCGCCAGTCCGCCCGCGAGGAAGATCCCGGGAGCGGGAGGGACGTTCCAGGGAAGCCCCGCGATGGCGAGGGCGACGAGGACGATGGCGGCCAGCTCCGGCACGCCGCGCGTGGGTGCCGGGCGCCCGATCCCGAGGACCGGCAGCGAGAGAATCCAGGGCGCGATCGGGAGCAGGAGGCGCCAGGTCGCCGCGGGCCAGATCAGCACGACGCCCAGGGTGAGCGGAACGTACCAGGTCTCCACCCGCGCGATCGCGTCCAGGGCCGACCGCGTTCGGAGCCGGGCGCGGGCCCCGAGCGCGAGCAGCGCGACGAGGCCGAGAACGGCGGCAGCGAGCGGCAGCGAAGAACCGCCCGCCTGAGCCCGCGCGAGCATGCGCATCGGCAGCGTCGCGCCGAGCGCGATGTGGGTGGCGAAGAAGGCGGTGCGGGGCAATTCGAGCGCCGCCTGCAGGATGCGGCCGGGTCCTCCGGCGGCGTATCCGCCGTAGCCGAGGTCGTAGGCGAGGAGCGGCGAAGCCGCGAGCGCGCCGTTGGCGGCGCGCGCTTCGTGGAGGAAGAAGACCCAGGCGCCGAGGCTGGCCCCCGTGAGGAGGAGCGTGAAGACGAAGGCGAAGCCTCGCCGGCGGACGGCGAAGGCGCAGAGCATCGCCGCGACGAGCGCCGCTCCCGCGAGCCGCGTGTGAACCGCCGCGACCGCGAGACAGGCCGCCGCCGCCTCGCGCCAGCGCGACGCCGGCGCGGGATCGTCGGCTAAGGCGACGGCCCAGAGGGAGAGGGCGAGGAAGGGGATCTCGCTCATCGGGAAACGGCAGAACTCGAGGCACAGGGGATTCAGGGCCAGGGCTGCGAGGAGGAGCAAGGTGATCGTCGCGCCCAGACGCCAGCCTCGGCGCAGGATCCGGCCCCAGGCAAGCAACGCGAGGGGGAACGCCAGGGCAATCGGAAGAAGGACGAGCGGCCCGGTGAGATCGCCGTGGGAAGCGCGCGCGAGGCGCAGGACGATCGCGAGCAGGGAGGGCCAGAGGAGCGGGTAGCGGGTCGCGAAGGGGGCGCCGGCGAGGTATTCCAGGCGGGGCCCGCGTCCCTCCGCCATGGCGCTCGCGGTGGCGACGTAGGCGCCGTCGTCGTGGTACCAGCCGATGCCGAGCGGGATGCGCCAGAGCCACCCGGCGAGCAGGAGCGCGCCGATCGCCGCTCCGGCGAGGGAGGCCGCGATCCCGACCGATCGGGCCGGTGCCCGTGGCCCGCGTCTCGCGATGGGTGCCTCCCCGGGGCGTGACGGGCGCGGGTGGCTAGCCCGCCCCGCCTCCCCGCTCCTCGAGCTTCCGGAAGAAGAGCTCACGCGCTTTCCTCTCGGTCCCCGCGCGGATCCCGCGCTCATCGCTCGTGGCGATCGCCTCCACCCGGTAGCGCGTGCCTCCCTGGTGGATCACCTTGATCGACAGCCGTACCTGGTGGAAGTCGAGATCCCCCTCCACGTTCCCGTCCGCGATCACGACAAGATGCGACTTGTCGATCGCCTTCACGTTGAAGTGCATGGCGCGGATGGCCTCGGCGCAGCGCTCGAGCAGGGCGGAGGGTTTCTCCGCCGTGACCTCCACCGAGCGCTTCCCCGGCAACTGGCACCCGGCACCCGCGATCCCCGCGAAGAGGACGAGCGAGCAGAAGATTGCAGCCGACTTCCAGCTCGCCGCGCGGGCCCGCGAGGAGCATACCGAGTTGACGAGGATCTCGTCGGGCGCGAGCTTGCCGCGCGCGACGGCCCGGCCGATCCCCTGGCTCGCGCCCGTGACGAGGGCGCACCGCCCGCGAAGCCCGAGTTCCATGCGTGCCTCCCTCCGCAAAACGGATGGCTTATACCACGCCCCATCCACCGGCGGAAGGATCGCCGCGCCGGGAGCGGGTCGAAGGTCGACTTCATCGGCGCCCGAGGTTAGGATGTCGCCATGCCCGAACGTCTCCCACGGCCCCACGCGATGGTGATCCTCCTCGCTCTGGCCGTCCTTCCCGCCTGCCATCAGCATCTGACCGGGAGCGGCTTCCTCGGCACCTACGTCGACATGAAACCGGGACGGTATCTGGAGGCGGAGAGCCATCTTCCCGGTCTCCGTTTCGACGGGCGCGCGTGGCTGGCCGTGCAACCCGTGGGTCCCTACGGGCCTGCGTCAGGATCCCGCGCCTCCGTTCAGCGCCTCGGTGACGTCCTGCAGGCGGCACTCGCCCGGGAGATCGGCGGCTCCGGCCTCTACGGCCGGGTGACCGAGAACGACGCGATCAGGCCGCCGGAGGGAACAGCCTACGCCCTGGACGCGGTGATCACGGAGATCGAGACCGGCCGGCCTGAGGAATCCCTTCGCCCGGGGGGCGGCGTGCCCGCCTCGCGGCGGATCAGCGTGGAAGGAAAGATCGCGGAGGTCGAGAGCGGGCGCCCCGTCTTCAAGTTCAAGGACACGCGCGTGGAGGCGCCCCGCGCCGGGCGCGCGGGCGGCGACGCGGAAGCGGAGGCCCGACTGGAACGGGATCTCGAGGCGATCGCCGGGGACGTGGCCGACGGTCTCCGGGCGATCCACGCGGCCGCCCGCCGATCGCCGTCGCCCGGGTCGCCGCCGGAAAGGGTGCGATGAAGGTGGCGGATCTGATCGCGGGCCGGCGCTTTGACACCGCGAAGATGGCGAAGGTGAACCTCTTCGAGACGCCGCGGTTGTTCTGCGACCTCTACTGCCTCGAGCCGGGACAGTCGCAGAAGGCGCACGCGCATGAAGGATCGGACAAGGTCTACGTGGTGATCGAGGGGCAGGGACGGTTCGAGATCGGGGAGGAGACCGCCGATCTCGCGCAGGGACAGGCGGTGGTCGCGCCCCCGGGCCTCCGCCACGGCGTGACGAACGCGTCGGCGGAGCGCCTCGTGATCCTCGTCTTCATGGCGCCTCCGCCCGGCAATCACTGAGCCCGCGTCTCACGCCCGCCGGGTGAAGGGGAGGGGGACGACGGCCGCGGTGCGCGGCGGCGCCGCGACGACCTCCAGGACCGTTCCCGGCGCCGTCGCGGTCCGGTGCAGCATGGCGAGCGCGATGGGCTTCCAGAGTGTGGGGGAGAAGATCGCGCTCGTGATCGTTCCCGCCTCGACGCCCCCGTGGAGGAGCTTCGTCCCGCGTGGCGGCGGCGCGGCGGGCCCCTGGAGCTCCAGCCCGACCAGACTCCGGTTCGCGTGTCCGCGCGTGCGAACGCGGAGCACGATCTCCTGCCCCCGGAAGCAGCCCTTGGTGAAGCTCAGCGCGTGATCGATCCCCGCCTGCTGGGGGATCGTCTCCTCGTCGAAGTCGACCCCGGCGCGCGGCGTTCCCGCCTCGACGCGGAGCATGTCGAGCGCGGCGTCTCCGACCGGGCGACCGCCCAGGGCCCGCACCGCCTCGATCAGACGGTCCCAGAGCGCGCCGAGCAGCCCGGCCGGCGCGAGGATCTCGAACCCCTCCTCCCCGGTCCAGCGCGCCGCCGCGACGAGCAGCGTCTCGCCCCGGAAGGCCCGTTCCACGAAGTGCCACTCCGGGATCGACCCGATCGGGGCTCCGATGGCCGCGACGGCCTCCTGCGCCCGCGGCCCGTACACGCCGAGGATTCCCATCCGACCCGAGTGATCCTCCAGCGTCGCGTCATCCCCCACGAGGAAGCGCGCGAGGAGCGGGAGCCCCTTCGTGCCGGTCTCGGGGGGCGCGTGCAGGAGGAAGTGGTCCCGGCGCCGGAGCACCACCAGGTCCGTGATGATCATGCCGCGCTCGGTGAGGAACGTGGCGTAGCACCCCTGGCCAGGCGCGAGGCCCTCGATGTCGTTGGAGAGAAGGCCCTGCAGGAACCGTGCGGCGTCGGGGCCCGCGGCGAGCCACACGCGACGGTGGGATCGATCGGCAAGCCCGGCCGCCTCGCGCACCGCGTGGTGCTCGAGGACCGGGTCCCCGTAGTCGAGCGGGACCTCCGCATCGCCCAGGCGGGTCATGCGGGCGCCGAGGCCCAGGTGGATGTCGTGAAGCGGGAGGCGCATGGGGGAACTCTCGTGGGGCAACGCTCGTGGGGCAACTCTAGGGTGGGGCCCCATCGCCCGCAACTTCCCAGGTCGCGCGGACACCGGTCCGGGAGTTGACAACGCCGCATTTCCCTCGATATGGTTGTCTGACCTCCTGGCCAATACCTCGCAGGTCCGAAGAACCACGGATACGCCGCCCCGAAGGGGGCCGCTACTTCTTCGCCGGAGATCCGATGCACTGGGCCGAGCGCCTCGCATCGCGACTGGGGGTTTCGCTGACGGACGAACCGGGCGCCCTCGAGCGCCTGGACGCGCCCGACCGCGTGCTCGCAATGCTCCACGGCGCCGTGATGGCGCGGGTGGACGTCTACGGCGAGTTCGTGAACGCTTTCGAGCGACGCAAGCTCCAGGCCCTTTCCGTCGATCCCGAAACCTTTGACCTGCGCGTGGTGCGCGCGCCGGGCGGTATCCCGCCGCAGCTGCGGCTCTTCTTCACCCTGGACCACCTGACCTGGTCCTTCGATGCGGACGTGATCGACGCCGGCCCGGACCTCGTGACCGTGCGCACGCCGCGATCCCTCTCCTTCGGCGAGCAGCGGCACGCGCGCCGGCGGAGTCTCCCCGAGCACGCGGGCGCCTCGGCGCGCCTCCACGGCGTGAACGGCGGTGGCGTGTCGCTGGGCCGGCTCCTCGATCTCTCTCGCTCGGGGCTCTCCCTCCGGATCGATCGTCAGGCCTTCGCCCTTCAATCGGGCCAGCGGATCCGCCGCATGGATCTGCTGGTGGACGGCGATACGATCCCCGTCTCCCGGATCGAGGTGCGCCACGTGACGCCCATCGGCGGATCGGAGCAGGTCCGCGTGGGGCTCGAGGTCGGCATCGCCCGCCGGCCGATCCACGTCCGCGAAGTGGGCTTCCCGCTTCCGGCGCCGTCGAAGGCGCCGCGACGGCGGCGCGCGGCGAGGGAAGGCGCCTGGAGGCCCGAAGTCGACGTGGTCCGGTATTTCAACGCGCGCGGCGAGCGCATCGCCGCGATCCTCGACACGACCTTCGGCGAGCGCATCGACGTCCCCGTTCCGGTCGTGATCCTCCCGCCCTCCACGGGTCGGCGGAAGGAGACCCTCTCGGGGCTCGCCCTCACGATCGCGGAGAACTTCCGCCGCCGGAACCGGCACGTCGCGGTGTTGCGCTTCGACGGGATCCGGCGGCATGGGGAGAGCACGAACGACCCGGCGGGGCGGACGGCCGGCATGGAGATGATCCACGCCACGATGGGCCAGGCCATCGAGGATATCCACGCCACGCTCGACTATCTCCAGACCGGCGAGCGCTTCCTCCCCTCCAGCGTGACGGTCGTCTCCTCCAGCTCGGCGTCGATCGAGGCGCGCCGCGCGATCGCCGAGGACGGCGGCCGCCGGATCCGCCACTGGATCAGCCTGGCCGGCTCGCCGGACTTTCACGACACGCTCCGGAACATCTGCGGGGGGCTCGATCTCCTCGGCTCCTGGAGCAATGGGGTCTCCCTTGGGCTCGTCCCGGTCCTCGGGAATCTGATCGACCTCGACCGGTTCTTCCGCGACGCCTTCGCGCGAAGGCTCGTGTACCTGCGCGACGCCATGGATGAGATCGCGTCGATCTCCACGCCGATCACCTGGATCTACGGCGAGTACGACGACTGGGTGCGGCCCGAGCGCGTGATGAATCTGATGAGCGTCCGGGAGGGCGGCCCCCGCGAGGTGATGCGCATTCCCACGGGACACCAGATGCGCACGAGCGAGGAGGCGATCGAGGCCTTCAAGCTGGTGACCGCGTGCCTGTGGCGGTTCCTGTACGGGCGCCGGATCCGTCCCTACGGCCCCGACCCGCGCGACCTGGCCGAGGTGCGGGAGGCGGAGAAGGCGAGGCTTCGCCCGCCGGACCAGCCCGATCGCCGGGAGTTCTGGCGGCTGTACCTGGAGCGCAGGGATCGCTACCTCGGCTTCGATATCATCCGCGAGACGGAGGCGTACCGGGACCTGATGGAGGAGCAGCTCGCTGCGCTCGATCTGGCGCCGGGCGTGGCGCTCCTGGACGCAGGATGCGGCACGGGCAACTTCGTCGATCTCCTGCTCCGGCGCGCCGCGCGGGGCGAGGCGCCCATGCCCGGGGCGATCACGCTGACCGACTACGTCCCGGACGCGATAGAGACCGCCCGCGCGAAGCTTGAATCGCCGGCCGCCTCCATGGGGCGGCCGGGGCCGCCGCTCGACTTCCGGGTGGTCGACCTGGAAGTATCGCGCCTGGAGCCCGTGGCACGGGCGATGGCCGGAGAGCGGGTGCGATGGGAGGCGCTGGCGGACGCAGTGGAAGGATTGCCGCCGGCGCTCGTGCGACGGCTCGCGGAGAAGCCCGACGCGCTCGCGGAGCGCGTGGCGCGCGGCGAGGATCCGGCCGGGCAGGCGCGGCTGGAGCTGGCCGAGGCCTACGGCGCGGAAGGGGCCGAGATCCTCGATGACCTCGGGCGCGCCGCCCGCTTCGTGCGCCGCGCGAGCGTGCCGGAGGATCTCGCCGCGCCGGGGAGCGTCGATCTCCGCGATGCCGACGCGGGCCATGGACCGGACGCGTCGGCGCTGCGCTGGAATCGCCTCGCCTTCGGGCGGGCGGGCCTCCGCATGGCGCTCCCGTTCCCGGACGGGAGCTTCGATCGCATCCTCTCAAGCCTCGTCCTGTGCTACCTGTACCGCCCCGAGGCGACGATCCGGGAGTTCTTCCGCATGCTTCGGCCCGGCGGCGTGCTCGTGATCTCCGGCATGAAGCCCGACGCCGACATGTCGCGCATCTACATGCGCCTCATCGAGCGTTTGCGGAGCGCGGACGATCTGGAGATCCCCGAAGGGTTCACCCGCGAGGACCTCCTCGCCTCGGCCCGCACCTTCCTCAACAAGGCCGCGGGGATCATCCAGCTCGAGGAGGAGGGGGCCTTCGAGTTCCTTCCCGGTGAGCGGCTCGCGGACATCATGGCCTCCGTCGGTTTCACCGAGATCCGCGTCGTCGAATCCTTCGGCGATCCCCCCCAGGCAACGGTCCTCCGAGGCACCCGTCCCGGAAGCTGAAAACGCCCGGATCCCGCCGGGTTTCCTCTCTCAAGTCCGATCCAATTCCCGACGATGAAAGGAGGTGCCATCCCGCGCCCGGGGGCCGGCCCGATCCTGCGAGATCCGGCCGCCGGATGAGGCGAACGGGCCGAGGAACGCGATGAACTCCAGGATCCCGGCCGGGCTGCGCGAGGCCTACCAGGCCGAGCAGGCGGAGCGGACGACGATCAACGTCCGCGTGTACTGTCTCGTCTGCTTCGTCGTGAACCAGGTTTTCAAGATCGTCGACTACGTCGCCTACCGGGATCGCTTCCAATGGTTCCTGCTCGTCCGGCTGGCGCTCGACGCCGTCCTCGTCCTTGCCTACTTCCGGGTCGACCTCCGCAGCTCCCCGCGCTGGAAGCGCGCCTGTCTCATGGCGA
>JBGPLH010000010.1:0-20905 GCA_041486365.1 Thermodesulfobacteriota bacterium
CGATCAGAACACCGTGCAGCGCCGGGCAGACCGGATCGGCGAGGGCGACATGGACCGCCACGCCGCCGCCGAAGAAGGTGTCCGCCCGGTTCTTCGTGCGGTCGATGAACTGGTCCGGGAGCACGATGTGGCCCGGGCGGATCTCCTCCTTCATGGAGCCCACGGCCGACACGCCGATCAGCCACTCCACGCCGAGCAGCTTCATGCCATAGATGTTCGCGCGGAAGTTGAGCTCTGCGGGAAGGATCCGGTGGCCGCGTCCGTGGCGCGGGAGGAACACCATCGGCACGCCGTCGAGCGTGCCCGTCATGAAGGCATCCGAAGGGGCGCCGAAGGGAGTGCGCACCTTCACCTCGCGCACGTCCTTGAGCCCGTCCATCTCGTACAGTCCGCTCCCGCCGATGACTCCGACGGCGGGCGCCGGTCTCGAGGGGACGCGGCGGGCGCGGGAGGCCCTGGCGGCGGGGCGTTTCGTTTTCCTCGGCACGGCTCCTCCTGCTCTCAGATAGGGGCCCCGGGAATTGTGCTTCCCGCCGCGCGGCTCCCGCGCGGAAAAAAGGACGCCACCCCGCTTGCAGGGCGCGTCCTTCCGGAATACCGGCGCGCGTCGGGCCGCCGGGTCACCCGCAGATCTCCAGCGCGTTGAAGAAGTATCCGATCTCCGTCCGCGCCGTCTCGGGCGCGTCGCTCCCGTGAACGGCGTTGTGCTCGATGCTCGTGCCGAGGGCCTTGCGGAGCGTCCCCTCCCCGGCCTTGGCCGGATCGGTGGCCCCCATGATCTCCCGGTTGCGGGCGATGGCGTTCTCCCCCTCGAGCACCATCACCACCGCGGGGCCGCTCGACATGAACTTCGTCAGGCTCTCGAAGAAGGGCCGCTCGCGGTGCACCGCGTAGAAGCCCTCGGCCTCCCGCTTCGACATGTGGATCATTCTCATCGCGATGATCCGCAGCCCGCCCGACTCCAGAAAGCTCACCGCCTTGCCGATCCGGCCCGCCGCCACGGCGTCCGGCTTCACGATGGACAGCGTTCGCTCGATGGCCAAACCTCTCTCCCCCTGCGAAAAGGACGCCCGCGGGCGTCCCTTTCCGTTTGATGGGAACCCGTCAGACGTCGAACTGCTTCAGCACGTCCGCCGGCTCGTACACACCCCGGGCCCGCGAGCGCTCGCGAACCTTCGCAAGGCGCTCGTGGTAGCTCGGCTTGTCCTCCCGGTAGACCAGCCCGAAGCAGTTCTGGTGATCCGTACGCCGCGCCACGCGCAGGGCCGCATCGAAGCTCGACGGGTCGTGCCCCTCCTCCGCCAGATCCACCGCGACCTCCTTGATGTGCTTGAACTGGTCGTGGCCGCGGAAGGTCGGGCAGGGCGAGATCACGTTGATCATCGCGAAGCCCGGGTGCCGGATCCCGTCGGCGATCAGGTCGCCGAGCATCTTCGTGTCACTCGAGAAGCACTGAGCCAGGAAGCCGACGCCGTAGGACAGGCACAGGAGCAGCGGATTGAGCGGGGACTCGATGCTCCCCAGCGTGGTGGACGTGGAGATGTCCCCCATGGGCGTCGTCGGGGAGTACTGCCCCTTCGTGAGGCCGTACACCTGGTTGTCCATGATCACGTAGGTGAGGTCCACGTTCCGGCGGGCGGCGTGCGGGATGTGGCCGCCGCCGATCGAGAAGCCGTCACCGTCGCCGCCCACGGCCAGCACCGTGAGCTCGGGGTTCGCGAGCTTCACGCCCGTGGCGATCGGCACCGCGCGCCCGTGGATCGCGTTGAACCCGTAGGTGGCCACGTAACCCGGGAGCCGGCTCGAGCAGCCGATCCCGCTGATGATCGCCACGTTCTCCGGCGGGAGCTGGAGCTTGGCCAGCGCCTTGTACACCGAGCTCACCACGCCGAAGTCGCCGCACCCCGGGCACCAGATGCTCTTCAGATCGCTCCTGTAATCCTTCACTCCGTAGACGACGTGCGCCGCCTCGGGGACCTTCGTCTCCACGCTCATGGGAATACTCCTTCCACCTGTTCCATCACCTCGCGCACGTCGAACACGCGCCCCCCGCTCCGGTGGTACGTTTTCACCTTGCCCGCCGGGAAGTCCACGTGCATCCGCAGGTACCGGTAGAACTGGCCGAGGTGGTTCATCTCGATGATGAGAATGCGGTCCACCGAGTCCACGAATCGCTGCACGATCGCCGTGGGGAGGGGATACAGTACGCTCGGCGCGAGGATCTTGAAGTGCCTCTCCTTCTGCGCCAGCACGTCGAGGACCTCCCGCAGCGCGCTCACGGTGGACCCCCAGGAGATCACGCCCACGCGGGCGTCCTCGGGGCCGAAGCGCAGGACGAGGTCCTCGCGGTCTCGAAGCGGCTCGAGCTTGCGGATGCGCTTCTCGTTCATCCGCTCGTGCACGTCGCCGCTCGAAGTCGGATCGCCCAGCTCGTCGTGCTCGATCCCCGCGGCCACGTAGGCACCGCCGCGCATGCCGGGGATCGCCATGGGTGAGACGCCGTCGGCCGTCATCTTGAATCGCTCGTAGCCCTCGAGCTCCCCGGGCGCGGGCTTGCTCCGCTCGATCACCTTGATCCGATTGGGGTCGATCCGCTCGATCGACACCTTGCGCTGCGCGATGAGCTGATCCGATAGCACCACCACGGGCGTCTGGTAGGCCTCCGCGATGTTGAAGGCCTCGACCGCCACCCGGAAGCAGTCGGGCACGTCGATGGGCGCCATCACGACGCGGGGCGCGTCGCCGTGGGCCGAGAACAGCGCCTGGTAGAGGTCGGACTGCTCGGGCTTCGTGGGGATGCCGGTGGAGGGGCCTGTGCGCTGGCAGTCGACCACCACCATCGGGAGCTCCGCCGTCGTCGCAAGACCGAGCGCCTCCGTCATGAGGGAGAGCCCCGGCCCCGCGGTGCTCGTCATGGGCTTGCCGCCCGCGAAGGAGACGCCCGCCAGCATGCCGATCGCGGCGATCTCGTCCTCGGCCTGCACGCAGGTGCCGCCGAACTTCGGCAGCTCGCGGGCCATCCACTCGAGGATCTCGCTGGAGGGGGTGATCGGGTAGCCGGCGTAGAAGCGGCACCCGGCGTAGAGCGCGCCGGCGGCGAATGATTCGTTCCCCGTGAGCGCGATCTTGGGCGTGCCGCGAACGTAGGTGAGCCGCCGCGGGATGTCCTGCAGGTGCTCCCGTGCCCAGCTCGCGCCGCCCTCCAGCGCCGCGATGTTCGACTCGATGACCTTCTCGCCCTTCTTCGCGAACTTGGTCCGGATCGCGTGCTTCAACCCCTCGGAGGGGAGGTGGAACGCTTCGCCGAGGATCCCGAGCGTCACGATGTTCTTGGCGAGCGCGGTGCCCGCCACGTCCATCGCGATCTTGGTGAGAGGGATCTTCTTCACGGTGCGCTTGATGGCCGGGTCCAGCGGGATGTCGCTCTCGAGCGTGGGGTCCTTCTCCTCGTAGATCACGAAGACGCCGTCCTTCACGACGAGCTCGGAGCTCATCTTCACGAAATCTTCCCAGTTGAAGGCGACGAGAACGTCGATCCCGGTGCCGTGGGTGTAGAGGCGGTGGTCGCTGATCCGCACGCGGCAGCTCGACTCGCCGCCGCGGATCTGAGGACCGAAGGCCTTCAGGAGATAGGCGTACAACCCCTCCGCCGCTGCCGCGGAGACCAGGAACTCGCCGGCGCTGACCACGCCGTCGCCGCCGCTGCCGACCATTCCGATGGTGATGTCTTTTACGTCCATCCGATGCCGACGCTCCTTTCCGTTACGGTCATCCGCGCCCAATCAGGCCGGCCATCGTCTCGCCGATGTCCGCCGGGCCAGGCGCCACGGTGATCCCCGCGCGCTTCATCGCCGCCATCTTCTCGGCGGCAGTACCCTTCCCGCCCGCGATGATCGCGCCGGCGTGGCCCATTCGCTTGCCCTTCGGCGCGGTCTGCCCGGCGATGAATCCCACCACGGGCTTCGTCATGCGTCGCTTCACGAACTCCGCCGCCTCCTCCTCCGCCGTGCCTCCGATCTCGCCGATCAGAATCACCGCATCGGTGTCCGGGTCGTCCTGGAAGAGCGCGAGGATGTCGATGAATGAGGACCCGACGATCGGGTCGCCCCCGATCCCGACGCAGGTGGACTGGCCGATGTCGCGCGTGGAGAGCTGCTCGACGGCCTCGTAGGTGAGCGTGCCGGAGCGCGAGACCACGCCGACGCGGCCGGGCCGATGGATGTGGCCGGGCATGATCCCGATCTTGCACTGGCCGGGGGTGATGACGCCGGGGCAATTGGGGCCGACGAGTCGGGAGGAACTGGTGCGGAGGTAGCGCTTCACGCGGAGCATGTCCATCACGGGGATGCCTTCCGTGATGCAGACGATGAGCGCGATGCCCGCATCCGCGGCCTCGAGGATCGCGTCGGGCGCGAGTGGGGGCGGTACGTAGATCATCGTCGCGTCCGCCTTCGTCTGACCCACCGCTTCCTTCACGGTGTTGAAGACGGGGACGCCCTCGACGATGGTGCCGCCCTTGCCGGGAGTCACGCCGCCGACGATCTTCGTGCCGTACTCGATGGCTTTCTGGGTGTGGAAGAGGCCCTGGCTGCCGGTGATTCCCTGACAGATCACCCGGGTGTCTTTATGGACAAGGATTGACATCAAGGTCCCGGGTCCCGCGGGAGCGCGCCGAAGGGCGATGCGGCTGGTGTCCACCCCCCGGGTCCCGGCGCGGTCCGGGCCCGGTCTCGCGGGTGGACGATTCAGAGGAGAATTCGGTCCTATTTATAGCCGGATGGGTCGCCCCACGCAAGGTCCGGGGGGGTCACGCCGCGGCGGCCACGGCCTTCTGAGCGGCCTCTTTCATCCCCGTGGCCGCGGTGATCCGGAGGCCGGAGTCCGCGAGAATCTTCTTCCCCTCCTGCGCGTTCGTCCCCTCCAGCCGCACGACGAGGGGCACCTTCAGATTCACTTCCCTGGCCGCCGCCACGATCCCCTTCGCGATCACGTCGCAGCGCATAATCCCGCCGAAGATGTTCACGAGGATCGCCTTCACGTTCGGATCGGCGAGGATCAGCTTGAACGCGGCCGCCACCTTCTCCTGGGATGCGCCGCCGCCCACGTCGAGGAAGTTGGCCGGGTTCCCGCCGTAGAGCTTGATCCCGTCCATGGTGGCCATCGCCAGGCCCGCGCCGTTCACCATGCAGCCGATGTTCCCGTCGAGCGAGACGTAGGAGAGATCGAATTTCGAGGCTTCGAGCTCCCGCGGATCCTCTTCCGTCGTGTCGCGCAGCGCCTCGATCTCCGGGTGGCGGAACAGCGCGTTCGCGTCGAAATTCATCTTCGCGTCGAGTGCGAGGAGATCGCCCTGCTTCGTGACGACGAGCGGGTTGATCTCGGCGAGCGATGCGTCCTTCTCCGTGAAGGCACGGTAGAGCGCGAGGATGAACTTCACCGCCTTGCCCACCTGTTCCTTCGGGAGCCCGAGCCCGAAGGCGAGCTCCCGCGCCTGGAACGCCTGCATGCCGAGCAGAGGGTCGACATAGGCCTTGAGGATCTTCTCCGGCGTGCGCGCCGCAATCTCCTCGATCTCGACGCCGCCCTCCGCGCAGGCCATGACCACGATCTTCTCGGTGGCGCGATCGATCGCCACGCCGAGGTACAGCTCGCGCGCGATGTCGCAGCCCTGCTCGACGAGCACGCGGTTCACCGTCTTGCCCTGGGGGCCCGTCTGATGCGTGACGAGATTCATGCCGAGGATCGTCCGCGCGGCCTCCTTCGCCTCCGCGGGGTTCTTCGCGACCTTGACGCCGCCGCCCTTCCCGCGCCCGCCGGCGTGGATCTGCGCCTTCACGACGACGGTTCCACCGCCCAGCTCCTTTGCGATGGCCTCGGCCTCATCGGCGGACAGCGCCACGCGCCCGGCGGGCACGGGCACGCCGTACTGCTTCAGGATCTCCTTGCCCTGGAACTCGTGAACGTTCATCGGGGTGCGTCCTCAGTCGGAGGGGGTTTCGAACGGGGCGAGAGTCTAGCACAATGGCCTTCCAACCCCGAACCACCCCATGGAGGCACGCCGTGACCGCTCCATCCTTCGCCGAGATCCAGCACGATTTCCACAAGCGCGTCTGCCGCATCGTCTGGTGCACGGTGGCCAGCGTGGACAGGGCGGGCCGCCCGCGCTCGCGGATCCTCCATCCAATCTGGGACGGCGCGACCGGCTGGATCGCCACGGGCCGCCAGTCGCACAAGGCGAAGCACCTCGCCCGCAATCCATACGTCTCGCTGTCATACTGGGATCCGCAGCAGGAGCAGGCGTACGTGGATGCGAAGGCGGAATGGGCGGACGGGATGGAGGAGAAGAAACGGCTCTGGAAGCTGCTCGCGGACACACCCCCTCCGGTCGGCTACGACCCGGCGCTCTTCTGGAAGGACGTGAACGACCCGGGCTTCGGCGCGCTGAAACTCACGCCCTGGAGGATCGAGCTGTGGACGCTGGGCGAGATGGCGGGCGGGAAGCCGCCGACGGTGTGGCGGGCATCCTGAAGGGGTGCCGGAGACAGACGACCCTACGAGCGGGAGATCGCCCGACGCCGGCTCCTGAGAAGTGCCACTCCCCCCGCGACGAAGAGCAGCGCCAGGACCGCGCCGCCCCGTGCCGAGAGCGCCGGTGTGTCCGAAGCGCATCCCGTCCAGCGGACGATGTTGTTGGCGGTCTGTCCGTTCAGGGTCGAGAATAATCCCCCCACGTACAGCGCAGGCACCGTGCCGTCGTCGTGGCCCTTCAACGCGTACACCCCGGAACCGGACGAGAATGCGCCTCCCAGCGCGGACCAGGCGCTGCCGTCCCACCGCGCGACGTGCGAGGCGCTCACGCCGCCCGCCGTCGAGAAGAGCCCGCCCACGTACAGCTGCGTTCCACTCCCCTCGTTGAAGAGTTCGAGCGCCTGGACGCTGCCGTTCGTCCCCGTGCCGAGCGCCGACCAGGCGCTTCCGTTCCATTTCGCGATGTTGCTCGCAGTGACGGACCCTCCCACCGACGTGAACGCGCCTCCGACGAAGAGGGCGGGGCCCGCGCCGTAGTTCCAGGCTTTCATGGCGTTCACCACGGTGCTGCTCGTGCCGCCGCCCACTGCGGACCAGGCGGAGCCGTTCCACTTCGCGATGCGGCTCGCGGCGGCGCCCCCCGCCATCGTGAAGAGCCCCCCGGCGTAGAGCGCCGGCCCCGTGCCGTCGTCGAAGACTTCGAGGGCGAGCACGGGGTTGTCCATGCCGGTTCCCAGAGGTGCCCAGGCTGATCCGGTCCACCGGGCGACGTAGTTCATGCTCGTGGCGCCCGACATCGTGAAGTGCCCGCCGGCGTAGATCGCCGGGCCGCTGCCGTCGTCGAAGACCGCGAAGGCTTCCACGTTGTTGTTCAGCCCGGCACCCAGGGCCGACCAGGACGTGCCGTTCCACCGGGCGACCCGGGAGGCCGAGACGCCCCCCGCCGTGAGGAAGCCCCCGCCGGCGTAGAGCGCCGATCCCGAGCCATCGTCGAAGACCCCGAGCGAGAGGGTCTGGCTGTTCAGCCCGGTGCCGAGCGCGGACCAGGCGCTTACGTTCCAGCGGGCGATGCGATTGGCCGTGACGCCGCCGGCGGTCGTGAAAAGCCCCGCTCCGAACAACCGGGGCCCGCTCCCCTCGTCGTAGACGCCGAAACTCAACACGCGGTTGTTCATGCCCGGATCCCCGATCGCCGTGTCCCAGGCGGGGGTGCAGGTCTGCGCGGGGACCGGGGAAGGAGAGAGGATCGACATCGGGATCGCGAGCGCGAGAAGCAGAACGGGGGTTCGCATGATTCGCCTCCGGAAGGAGACGGAGTCCGGTCGGCCATGGCAATAAAAGAAAAGCCGGCCAACCGCCTCCAGCGGTTGTCGGCACCTCGTCGGGTTTGCCCGCCTGCCCGCCGGCGGCCACTGCCGGCGGGCTTCCCCTCACTTCCCCGCGTCACTATCCCACGTCGGCGAGCCGCAGATCAAGACCTGAAGGAACCGTGCTCACCCCCTCATGCGAACCGGATCACGCTCCGGATCGCCTCGCCAGCGTGCAGCAGATCGAAAGCGCGGTTCATGTCCTCCAGCGGCATGGTCGCCGTGATCATCTCGTCGATCTTGATCCGGCCGTCCATGTACCGATCCACGTAGCCCGGCAGCTCGGTGCGGCCCTTCACGCCGCCGAAGGCAGTTCCCCGCCAGACCCGGCCCGTGACTAGCAGGAAGGGGCGCGCGTGGATCTCCTCGCCCGCTCCCGCCACGCCGATGATGATCGACTGGCCCCAGCCCTTGTGGGCGCAGGCCAGGGCCTGGCCCATGATCTCGACGCTGCCGATGCACTCGAAGGAGTAGTCCACGCCGCCGTCGGTCATGTCGACGATCTTCTGAACGACGTCGCCGACGTCTTTCGGGTTCACCGTGTCCGTCGCGCCGAGCTGTCGCGCGAGATCGAACTTCCTCGGGTTCGTATCGATCGCGATGATCCGGTCGGCGCCCGCCATCACGGCCCCCTGCACCACCGAGAGCCCGATCCCGCCCAGGCCGAAGACGGCCACGGTGGCGCCCGGCTCGACCTTTGCCGTGTTCAGCACCGCGCCGATGCCCGTCGTGATCCCGCAGCCGAGCAGGCACACCTTGTCGAGCGGCGCATCCTTGCGGATCTTCGCGAGCGAGATCTCCGGGACGACCGTGCGCTCGGCGAAGGTCGAGGTGCCCATGTAGTGATGGATCGTCCGGCCCCGGTGAGAAAGACGGCTCGTGCCATCGGGCATGAGTCCCTTCCCCTGCGTCTCGCGGATCCTCTGGCACAGATTCGTCTTGCCCGAGAGGCAGAACTTGCACGTGCGGCATTCGGGCGTGTAAAGCGGGATCACGTGGTCGCCCACTTCGAGCGATAGGACGCCCGGCCCCACTTCCTCGACGACGCCCGCCCCCTCGTGGCCCAGCACCACGGGGAAGAGCCCCTCCGGGTCCTTGCCGCTCATTGTATAGGCGTCCGTGTGGCAAACCCCGGTGGCCGAGAGGCGCACGAGGCACTCGCCCGCCTTCGGCCCGTCGAGATCGATCTCCGTCACCTCGAGGGGCTTCCTCGGCTCCCAGCAGACGGCAGCGCGGATCTTCATCTGTCGTTCTCCGAGTCGATCATCAGTGCCCCTCGCGGCTCGGCGGGAGCCTCGCCCTCCCGCACGGAGCCGATCTTCCCTGACTCGGGCACTGGGCGCAAGAAGAACGGGGAGGCCGCCGGGCCTCCCCGTTTTCGCTGCATCGCTCCGCCCGGGATCACCCGTTGTCGAGGGTCCGGGCCAGCCGCTTCTCCGTCCGCTCCTTCCACGCACCCGAATGGTACGCGTAGCCCACGAGCAGCGGCATGTTGATCGTGGCCTCGCCGAAGACCATCTGCTCGCTGGCCAGATCGACCTTGCCCCAGGAGCGGGCCTCCTTGAGCGTCGAGCCCGAGAGCCCGCCGTCGCGCTCGTCGGCCACGGTGAGCTGAATAGCGTACTTGTGCATCGGGCTGTCGTAGCCCAGGAAGTTCGCCGCGACCACCGTGTCCTGCACGAAGTTCTTGGGAACCCCGCCCGAGATCATCAGGATCCCGGTCTCCTTCGCGTCGATCTTCAGCTTCGTCAGCTCGCGGAAGTCCTTCACCGAGTCGATGGAGAGCATCGGGCCCTTCGCCTTCCACTGGTGGTACACGAGCCCGAATCCCGCCGAGCAGTCGCTGAAGGCCGGCACGAAGATCGGCACGTCGCGCTCGTAGCAGGCCTGCACGACCGACTCGGGGTTCTTCCCGTGCTTCACGAGGTACTCTCCCATCGCGCGGATGAACTCGCGGGAGGAGTAGGGGCGCGGCGGAAGGGCGTTGGCGATCTTCTCGGTCGTGTGGTCCACCTCGTCGAGATGGTCCTCGTCCATGTAGTGGTCGTAGATCCGGTCGATGTTCAGATCGCGGAGCTCGGTGTCGTCCACGTGGGGGGTCCCCTGGTAATGGCGGAACCCGAGCCCCTCGTAGAAATCCTGATCCACCATGAGCGCGCCGGTGGACACGATCGCGTCCACCATGTTGCACGTCACCATGTCGTAGACCACCTTCCGGAGCCCCGCACCGAAGAGCGAGCCGGCGAGCGTGAGAATCACGGTGCACTCGCGGTCCCGGAGCATCCGCTCGTAGATCTGCGCCGCCCGCGCCAGGTTGCGCGCCTGGAACGCCGCACGCCCCATGGAATCGATCAAGGGGCGCACGTCCACCGTCTTGATGTCGATCTGCTCGACCGGCACCTTCAGGTAATCCGCCTTGGTCGCCATCGCCTGTCCTCCTCGCCGCTTGAGGAATGCCTGGAAAACCCAAAGCCACCCGTCGGGCCTACGGCGCTGTCGCGCCGCCATCGGGACCCGGGGTGGCTTTCGAGGGCATTAAATCAGATGCAGCCGGGAATGACAAGCCCCGATATCCCTCGGCGGTTCCGGACCGGAGCGCGCCGGGAACCCGATCGCCGCAGGAGCGGACCGGTTCAGCGGGCGTCGGCGGGACTTCGCGGCGGCGCGTGCGCCTCCGGCGCGGCCCCAGAGGTCCGGGCCACGGAGAAGGCCTGGGCCTTGACCGTGAGCGGACGATCCAGGATGTCGGTGAACTTCTTCTCGTCCCCGATGCGCCAGGGCGCCGCGAAGTACTGATAGAACCACATGCGGTGGGTCCCGCGGGGGATCTGCAGCACGTCCGTGCTGAACCCGAGGAGCGTCTCGCCCTTCTCCCGCTCGGGTTTGTCCTCGCGATTGCGGTCGTCGAGGTAGTACAGGGCGTAGTCGACCTTCGCCTTCAGGAGCGACTCGCCGTACACGATCCGCATCATCGTGCCCCCATTGGGGCCGTAGAGCCCGAACCAGCTCACGTTCATCTTCTCCAGACCCGATCCCTCCCCCGTCTCGCCGGTCACGGTGACCGGGGCCGGATTCCGCTCGCTGTAGAACTTCCATCCCCGGACGTTGGAGTCGAAGTCCAGGCCCCCCACGCTCGTGCTCCCTCCCCGCAGGACGAGCTTCGGGCTGAAGGGCACTTTCACCTCGCTCGGTCCGACCACCGCGTTGCGATAGAAGAGGTAGTCCACATAGCCGGAGGGCGTGACCTTGAGAAACCACAGCTTGATGTAGAACTCGCCCACCCGCACCGCACGGATCGGTCCGTTCTTGTAGGCGGGGATCCGGCTCGTGACACCGTCCTCGGTCAGATGCACGGTGAAATAGAGCCTCGTCTTCAGGACGGCCCGCATCTTGATTCGATCGAGGAGATTGGGGCCCGGGTTACCCGCCTGATCCTTGATGCGCAGATCGTCCAGCAGGATGGGGTTCTGTGCGTTGAAATCCACGAGGTACCGGGACGTTTCGACGGCGTCCTTCGCGGGATCGTAGTGCACGTAGGAGATCGGGGAGAGCGGCGGCGGCGCGTCGAAATCGAAGACGGTGAACCAGCCCCGCCCGCCCGTCGTGGGATCCCGCACCTCCACGGCCGCGGCGGCGCGCGCGCCGCCCGGAGCGCGATCCGGCGGAGCCTGATCGCCTAAGTCCGAGGCCATGACCACCAACTCGTCGTTGTCGTCGAGCTCCCCCCCGTCCCCGTCCTCGTCCTCGCCGGGATGCTCCCCTTCGGTGGAGACGATGCGCCCCTTCTTGTCGAACTCGTCCACCTGGAAGGGGATGGGCGCCAGCGCTCCCTCCCGGAAAGCGAAGGCGCGCAGTCCGGCGATGGGCCGGCCGAGCATGCCGGGAAGGTCTTTGCCCTGGAGGATCACGGGATCCTCCACGCGGGTGAGGGTTCTCGCGCTTTCGACCGGAGGCGAGGAAGGAGCGGGCGAGATCGCCGGAAGCCGCTCTGCCGGCGCGGAGGAGGAAACGGATGGCGCGACGAGGAGAAGGGCGGCGATAAGCGAGGCGACCGGGAAGACGCGGAGGGGAGCGCGGGCGCGTGCGTTCAATCGAGTCTCCTGCCGGCGGGTGGGGGACGGGCGAGTGCCCGGCTCCGAGACTCGAACCGGGGCGGGGCATTCGCCCCGCCCGCGCGAAAATCCCGCGGGGCGCCCGGCGCCCTGGCTCACGCCGTGCGCTTGTACTTCTCCCGCCCGATCTTGTAGAGGTCGTTCCCGTCGGCGTCGATGATCACGATCGCGGGGAAGTCCTCGACCTCCATGCGGCGGATCGCCTCCGTGCCGAGGTCTTCCCATGCGAGCACCTCGGACTTCTTGATGCTCTTCGCGATGAGCGCCGCGGCGCCGCCCACGGCGCCCATGTAGACGCAGCGGTGCTTCTTCATGGCCTGCACCACGGCGTCGCTCCGGTATCCCTTGCCGATCATCCCCGTGAGCCCCTCGGCGATGAGCCGCGGCGAGTACTTGTCCATCCGCGACGACGTCGTGGGGCCCGCCGAGCCGATCACCTCGCCGGGCTTCGCGGGGCTCGGGCCGACGTAGTAGATCACCTGCCCTTTGAGATCGACCGGAAGCTTCTCGCCCCTCTCCAGCAGCTCGACCATGCGCTTGTGGGCCGCGTCGCGGCCGGTGATCAGCGTGCCAGTAAGGTGCACGACGTCTCCGGCCTTCAGGCGCTCGACGTCCTCCCGCGAGAGCGGGACCCTGATCTTCAGCGGCGGGGCGGTCAAAGCGTCACCTCCCGGTGCCGATGCGCGTGGCACTGGATGTTCACCGCGACGGGCAGCGACGCGATGTGGCAGGGGAACACCTCGACGTGCACGGCGAGCGCCGTCGTCCGCCCGCCCAGCCCCTGGGGGCCGATCCCGAGGTCGTTGATCTTCCGGAGCAGCTCCTGCTCCAGGTCCGCGTAGAAGGGGTTCGGGTTGGGTTTGCCGGCCTCGCGGAAGATCCCCTTCTTGGCCAGGAACGCCGAGCGGTCGAAGGTGCCGCCGATCCCGACGCACACGATGAGGGGCGGGCAGGCGTTCGGGCCCGCTTCGCTGGCCACCTTGACCACGAACTCTTTCACGCCCTCCAGCCCGTCGGAGGGCTTCAGCATCTTCAACTGGCTCATGTTCTCAGAGCCGCCCCCCTTCGCGCTGAACTTTATGTGGATCCGGTCGCCCGGGACCATCTCCATGTGGATGTGGGCCGGCGTGTTGTCCTTCGTGTTCTTCCGCTCGATCGGATCGTTCAGGATCGAGGCGCGAAGATAACCTTCCTTGTAGCCGCGCCGGACGCCCTCGTTGATCGCGTCCTCGAGCCCGGCGCCCGTGATGTGCGCCTCCTGCCCGACCTCGACGAGGAAGCAGGCGAAGCCCGTGTCCTGGCAGTAGGGCATCTTCTCGCGCGCCGCGATGCCGGCGTTCTCTTCGATCTGATCGATGATCGAGAGGGCGAGGGGGGACTCCTCCGTCTGCTTCGCCTTCTCGAAGGCCCCGAGGATGTCCTCGCCGATGTCGGTGTTGGCCTCGATCACCATCTTCCGGACGGCTTCGGTGATCTTCCCGGCCTCGATCTCACGAATGGCCATGTTCGATCCCTTTCCTTCGGATCAAGCTCGACCCTGATCCCCTTGCAGCGGTTCGCGACTTCCGGGCCGTCGAACCCGCGCGCGCAGGCGGGCGACTCCCGCGCGCCATGTGGCCCCGGCAACCGCCGCGAAACGCTGTGCGGGGGCGCGGGCGATAGCCCGCGTCCCGCACGCGCGGGAGCGGGCCCCGCCGAGCACGCGGGACGACGGCCCAACTAAAGAAGCGGCAATCCGCTCGTGTCCGGTCAGAGCTTGATCCCGTCCACCAGCCCCTTCACGTGCTCGAGGGACTTCTGCAGCGCGCCCTTCTCGTCGTCGTTCAGCTCGAGCTCGACGATCTTCTCGACGCCTCCCGCGCCGAGCAGCGCCGGCACGCCCATGTAGTAGCCCCGCACGCCGTACTCGCCCTCGAGATAGGCCGCCACGGGGAGGACGCGCTTCTTGTCCTTGAGGATGGCCTCGGCCATCTCCATCGCGGCGAGCGCCGGCGAGTAGAAGGCCGATCCGGTCTTGAGGAGCGCGACAATTTCGCCGCCCGCGTCCTGGGTGCGCTTCACGATGGCGGCGATCTTCTCCGCAGGAAGGAGCTTCGTGAGCGGCGTGCCCGCCACGGTGCAGTAGCGCGGGAGCGGCACCATCGTGTCGCCGTGGCCGCCCATCACCACCGCCGAAACCTCGCGCACCGAGACCTTGAGCTCCACCGCCACGAAGTACCGGAAGCGGGAGGAGTCGAGAACGCCGGCCATCCCCATCACGCGATTCTTCGGGAAGCCGGTGATCTCCTTCATCGCGTACACCATCGCGTCGAGCGGATTCGATACGACGATCACGAAGGCGTTGGGCGCGTGCTTCTTGATGCTGGGCGCGACGTTCTTGATGATGTTCAGATTCACGTTCAGTAGATCGTCGCGGCTCATGCCGGGCTTGCGCGGGATCCCCGCCGTCACGATGATCACATCGGCGCCGGCGATGTCCTCGACTTTATTGGTCCCGGTGAGGCGGACGTCCCAGCCGCCGACCGGGGTCCCCTCCAGGATGTCGAGCGCCTTCCCCTGGGGCACGCCCTCGACCACGTCGTAGATCACCACGTCCCCGAGCTCCCGCTGCACCGCCAGCAGCGCGAGCGTCCCTCCGATCTGACCCGCGCCGATGAGCGCGATCTTCCTGCGCGCCATGAGTTCTCCTCCCCCGCCGGCTCGATATATCTGGAAGCGCCCGTTCCGCCTGAGCCGGGTGTCTAGCCCATGTTCTCGATGATCGCCGTGCCGAACTCCGAGCACTTGAGGAGTTTCGCCCCTTCCATCTGCCGCTCGAGGTCGTAGGTCACCGTCTTGTTCGAGATCGCCCGCTCCAGGCCCCGGAGAATGAGTCCCGCCGCGTCGGTCCACCCCATGTGATCGAGCATCATCACGCCAGAGAGGATCACCGAGCCCGGATTCACCTTGTCCTGCCCCGCGTACTTGGGCGCCGTGCCGTGGGTGGCCTCGAAGACCGCGGCGCGATCGCCGATGTTGGCGCCCGGCGCCAGGCCGAGTCCGCCCACCTGGGCCGCGCAGGCGTCGGAGAGATAGTCCCCGTTCAGGTTGGGCGTCGCGATGATCTGATACTCCTCGGGCCGCAGCAGCACCTGCTGGAACATCGCGTCGGCGATCCGGTCCTTGATCACGACTTTTCCCCTGGGGATCTTGCCGCCGTGGGCGTCCCAGAGCGCCTGCTCCGTGATCGTCGCGTCGGCGAACTCCTCCCGCGCCAGCTCGTAGCCCCAGTCGCGGAAGGCTCCCTCCGTGAACTTCATGATGTTGCCCTTGTGCACCAGCGTCACGGACTCCTTCCCGCGCCGGATGGCCTCCCGGATCGCACGGCGGACGAGCCGCTTGGATCCGAAGGGGCTGATCGGCTTGATCCCGATCCCGGAGTCCTCGCGGATCGATCGTTTCATCTCCTTGTTGAGGAAGTCGATCACCTTGCGCGCGTCCGGCGAACCCGACTTCCACTCGATCCCGGCGTACACGTCCTCGGTGTTCTCGCGGAAGATGATCACGTCGAGCCTGCCCGGTTCCTTGACCGGCGCGGGCACGCCCTTGAACCATCGCACGGGCCGGACGCAGGCGTACAGATCCAGGATCTGCCGGAGCGTCACGTTGATCGATCGGATCCCGCCACCGACGGGCGTGGTGAGCGGCCCCTTGATCGCGACGACGTATTCCTTGATCGCGTTGATCGTGTCCTCGGGGAGCCAGGTGTCGGGACCGTAGACCGCGTTCGCCTTCTCGCCCGCATAGACTTCGAGCCAGACGATCCGGTTCCTGTCGCCGTAGGCCCGCTTCACGGCCGCGTCGAACACGCGCACGGAGGCCGCCCAGATGTCCGGTCCGGTACCATCGCCCTCGATGAAGGGGATGATCGGGTCGTCGGGAACGTCGAGCGTGAGGTCGGGCAGGACGTGGATCGGGTGGCCTTCGGAGGGCGTGTTCAGCTTGTCGTAGGGGGGCACGGGGGCCTCAGGTCGAGCGATCGGGATCGGCAAAGAGAACCGAATATACGAAGCCTGCGCGAACTGTCAACGCGCGGCGCCGTATCCGGCAAGCCCGGTGAATTCACGCCCCCAGGAAAGGCAGCACCCGGGGGATCAGCTCGATCGTGACCGGCAGGCGCCCGGGCTGCTCGCCGTCCATGTCGATCAGCGTGACCTCCCTGGAAGAGGCCGTGACGCGACGGCCGCGGAGGACCTGGGTATTGGCGTGCTGGACGTGCGTTCCTTTATAGATGTCGCCGGCCCGGAGCAGGGTCTGCGTTCTCGAGGCGTCTCCCTGGATCACGACGTCGAAGAGGCCGTCGTCCAGGCTCGCATGCGGCGCGATCCACATGCCCGCCCCGAAGTACTGGCCGTTCGCCACGCTCACCTGCTGGATCACCCGCTCCTCGTCGAGCACGTCGTCGATCTTCAGGTGGACGGGACGGTTGCGGAAATTCAGCACGGCCATGAGGCTCGCCCACATGAAGGAGACCCGCCCGCCCAGCGCCTTGGAGGATCGGTTCACCCGGTCGTCCACGTCGCCCCCGAGACCGAAACTCGCGATGTTGAGGAACATGTGCGAGGCCGTCGAACCGGAACGATCCACGCAGGTGAGGCGACCGACGTCGATGGGGACCGGCTTGGACTGTGCGAGCCGCGCAACCACGGCGTCCTCGTCCTTCGGGAACCCGAGGAGGCGCGCGAAATCGCCGCCCGTGCCGCCGGGGATGAGGCTCATCGCCGTCTCCGGCCTCACGGGCCGTCCGTCCTTGAAAAGGCCGTTCAGCACCTCGTTATTGGTGCCGTCACCGCCCACGGAGATCACCAGCTCCGCGCCGTCCGTGAGCGCCCTCCGGGCCAGCTCAGTCGCGTGCCGCGGCCGGGTGGTCATGTACACGCGCGCCTCGCCGAGGTGCTTCCTCACCGCGGCCTCGATCCCGGGCCACCGCTTCCCGGTCTTCCCATTGGCCGAGCGCGGATTCACGATGCAGGCGATCCGGGCCATCTCCCCTCCCCGCGCGAATTTCGTGCTTCTCAGCGTTTGCGCCCCGCACCGGGCGCCTCAGGCGCCGTCGCCTCCGCCACGAGCGACGCCAGCGTGCGCACCGGGATCGTCCGGACCTCTCCGAGCATCGCCGCGCACTCCTCCGAGGCGGTGACGATCATCTCGAACCCGCCTTCCACCGCCTGGTCCACCCGTGCCTGCGCCATGCGCGCCGTCGTCGCCGGGTCCACGAAGGCCAGCCCGCCGCTCCCGCCGCAGCACAGCGCGTTCTCACGGGACCAGGGGAACTCACCGGGTGGCTTCTCGAACAGCGTCGCGGCAAGCCGGCGTGGCGGGTCGTAGACGCCCGCGTGCCGGCCCAGGTGGCAGGGGTCGTGATATATCGCCCGCTGCGGGAATTTCCGTTGGATGCGCAGCCGCCCCTCCTCCATCGCACGGGCCAGCGCCGTCACGAGGTCCTCCACCCGGGGATGAAGCCCCACCCCCACGGCTGCGTACTCCCGTTCCAGGGTGCGGGCGCAGACCGCCGTGTCGCAGATCACGCGCTCGAAGCGCGAGAGCGCTTCGGCGTTCTTGCGCGCATGCGCCCTGAACTCCTCCTCGAAGCCGAGATCGAGGAGCGGCGCGCCACAGCAGCTCACCGAGGTCTCGGGCAGCGCGCATGCCTCGCCCGCGCGGGCGAGCGCAGAGGCGGCGTCGCGGGCGGCCTCGCCTGCTCGTATCTGATCTTGTCGGCCCGCGCGTCCTTCTTGGAGTCGTCCCTCGCTTTGCTCGGGACCTCCGGCGGGACCTCCGGCGCGCAGGCAGGAGACGAGAAGGGCCGAGCGCGATTGCGGATCGATGGACTCGCCGAGCGACTTCGCGAGGGCCTCCCGATCGCCGCCCGGGAACATCGATCCACTCCGCCGGAACCGCTCCGCCGCCTTCGCCACGGCTTCGGGCACCTGCGATTCCCGGACGGCCAGCGCCCGCGCGGCGCGCAGCGCGGAGGGAACGTCGTTTCCGTGCAGGCAGTACTCGCGGCAGAGGAGGCAGTTCGTGCAGTCGTAGAACGCGCGGGCGATCTCGGGCGTGAGGGCGAGATGGCCCTTGCGCACGTGGTTCGCCAGGCCCATGAGCGCCCAGGGCGTGGCCGATTCCTTCCCGGTCGCCGCCGCCACGGGGCAGCTGTGCCGGCACATCTTCGGGCAATAGGTGCACAGCTCGAGCGCCTGTTCGTGGGGCGCCAGCGCGGCTTCGGCGCCATGCTCGCTCATGGGACCAGCTTTCCCGGGTTCAGGATGTTGTTCGGATCGAGCGCGCGCTTCACCGCCCCGTACATCGCGAGGAGCGGCCCGTGCTCGTCCTTCATCCAGGGCGCCTTGAGGAGCCCGACGCCGTGATGGTGCGTGATCGTGGCGCCCATCTTGACGCAGGCGTTCATCGCGTCGTTCCACACCGCCCGGTAGGTCTCGATGTCGCCCTCCGCTCCCGACGGACCGACGAAGGTGAAGTAGATCGATCCGCCCTCGGGGTAGACGTGGCTGAAATGGGCGAGGCAGGTCATGCGCTTGCCGATCGCCGCGCGCATGGCGTCGTAGAGGCGCCCGAGGCTCGACCAGGTGGTCGCCACCTCGATCGTGTCCACCATCATGCCGCCGTGGTAGATGAAGCTCTGCTTGTAGGAGATGTCGTAGCGGTGCTTCCACCAGTGCTCGCCCGGACCCGGACCGAGCGCTTCGCCTCCCGACTCGCGGCAGATCCCGTCGGCCATGTCGGCCTTCACGTCGCACAGCCCCGCCACGTCCTCGAAAATCAGGACGAGCAGGCATCCGGTGGCGTCGAAGCCGAGCGCCGAGAGCGAGATCGCCGTGTCCGTCTCGTCGTACAGGCGCACCGCGGCGGGGTCGAGCCCCTTCCGCATGATCTTCCGGATCGTCTCGAGCCCCGCGGGAACATCCTTGTAGACGTACCCGGCGAAGCGCCGCGCCTCGGGGAGCGGCCTCACGCGCGCGGTGGCCGCGGTGATCACGGCGAGCGTCCCCTCGCTCCCCACGAGGAGCTGGTCCAGGCGCGGGCCTGCCGCCGTGCGCGGCGAGACCTTCGACGCGAAGACCGTCCCGTCGGGGAGCACGCCCTCGATCCCCATCACCATGTCCTCGATCTTCCCGTATTTGGTCGAGAGCTGCCCCGCGCTGCGCGTGGCGATCCAGCCGCCGAAGGTCGAACAGTAGATGGACGACGGGAAGTGCCCCATCGTGTAGCCGCGCCCGTTCAGCCACTCCTCCAGGTGCTGACCGATGATCCCCGCCTCGGCCGTCACGAGCAACGACGCCTCGTCGAGGTGCCGGACGCGCTTCATGCGCTTGAGATCCAGGATCACGCCGCCCCGATGGGCGAGCGTGCCGCCGCACACCCCCGAGCCGGCGCCCATGGGGATCACCGGGAAGCGGCGCTCGTTAGCGAGCTGGAGCAGCGCGACGATCTCGCCCAGCGACTCGGGCCATACGATGGCGTCGGGCGGATGGGGGAAGACGCCCTGGCGCGCCCAGAACTGCCCCATGGGCCAGCAGTCCCGGGCGTAGGCGATGCGATCGGGAACGGTGGCGGAGAGGCGATCGGCCGGGAAGATCGTCGCCAGCGCTTCGGCGAGCGCGGGATCCGCGGGACGGACGATCTCCGGTGGCATCAGATCGACCCCTCTTCCGCCATCTTGTCCGCCATGAACCGCACCATCCGCCTGAGCGGCGTGCCGGTGGGGCAGACCTCCTCGCACAGGCCGCAGGACGCGCACTGGCGCACGATGTCGCGGGCGGCCCAGAACTCCGGGATCGATCGGGCGTAGGAGACCGCCAGTGCCCGCGGGTCAAGCGGGGCGTCGGCGGCGACCCTCCCCGCCGGGCGCGTGAGAGCGCACTCGGAGGTGCACAGGCCGCAGGACACGCAGGCCTGAAAACCGGGGAAGATCGCGCGCTCCTCCGGTGTCAGCGGGAGGATGTGATCCTCCCGGTAGTTCCGCAGGAACTTGTCGAGCCCGTTCTCCACCGGCTTGCGCCGCCATCCGAGGATCCGGCCGATGTGATGGCCGAAGTAGAACCGCCCCATGAACGCGTAGGTGGCGAGCTTCTTGCGGTTCACGTCCTCGTCCTCCCGAACTCTGGCCCCGCGTCAGGCCGACGCCGCGCGCTCGCCCGCGGCAAAGCCGGTGAGCAGATCCACCCCGGGCCCCGTTCCATCCAGCGCCAGGTCGTAGCCGCCGAGGATCGTCCCGGCGGCGATGAGGTTCTCGAAGGCCGCGCGCCCGTCCGTGCCCAGCGGCCGCAGGTCCGAGCCCGCCCGGATCCCGGCGTCGAAGAGCGGCTGGCGCGTGAAGTAGCCGGGCCTGAGCAGGCTGAACACCGCGCGGTCGCCCAGGGGCTTCGCGCGGTGGAACACGGGGAGGCCGAAGATCGCCTCCCGCACCGTGACGCGTCCCGTGAGGCCGCCGCCCGCGAAGCGCCCCGTGGCGAGCACGAACCGCTCCGCCCGGATCTTCACCGCGCCCGCGTCGTCCTCTCCCTCGAGGGCCAGGATCCTCCGCCCCGAAATCTCGGCGCCCGTCACGCGCGCGGAAACGAGCCGCACGCGCGAGGAAGCCAGCGCCCGGTCCAGCGCCTTCTGCATCCGGAGTCCGTGGATCGCATGCGGGGGCGGAACGAGCGGCTCGGAAACCGGGATCCCCAGGCGCCGCGCGAGGAGCTCGAGGACCTCCGCATGCCGCTCGAGCCCGAGCACCGGGGCGACGATCACGTGGGTGAAGGACGGACCGGAGATGGCGCGGGCCACTTCCTCCGCGAAGGCCTCCCGCCGCTCGGCGTCGTCCAGATCGCGCGCGACTTCCGCCGGAAGGATCCC
>JBGPLH010000011.1:0-20410 GCA_041486365.1 Thermodesulfobacteriota bacterium
CTCCTCGGACGGCGGCGCCTCCCGCCGCGCTGCTTCCGGCTCGGGCGCGGGATCCATCTCGTCCATTCCGGCGCGGGCGCCCAGCTCGCGCTCCAGAGCGTCCTCGAGATCGGCGGTGGGCTTCACCCGCAGGGACTCCGGGAGCGCGATCACCGTCTCGCTGTGGTTCGGCAGGATGAGGTGCATCACGACCGGGCACGGGCCGCTGTGGGCCGAGAGGATCGCCTTGAGCTTCTCGAAGTGCTCGGCGGAGAGTCCCGGTGCGGTGAGGCGAAAGTGGAAGGGCACGGCGAGCCGCTCGCGGACCTCGGTGAGCGGGAAGATCTCGCGAGCAATGAGCTTGGAGGTTTCGCCGTCGTGCTCGACGGTTCCGATGACGAGGATCGGCCGCTCGGACTTGAGCAACGGACTCGACGCGGCGTAGACGTCCGAGAAGACGATCACCTCGACCATCCCCTCGAGGTCTTCGAGCGTCACGAACCCCATGAGCTGTCCCTTCTTCGTGCGCACCTCGCGAAGACCCGCGACCACCCCGCCGATCTTCACCTCTCGCCCCGTGGAGCACTCCGCGATGTCCGGCGTGCGCACGTCGGCGAATCGTCTGAGCAGGTCCGCGTGCTGGGCGAGCGGATGGCCGGTGATGTAGAAGCCCAGCGATTCCTTCTCATGGGCGAGGAGCACGTTCTCGGGCCACTCATGAACCGGCTCCGGGGGCGCGGGCGGGGCGGCGATGGAGCCCGCACCGAAGAGGCTGAACTGACCGGAGGCGCGCTCGCGCTGCGCCTTCTGGGCCGACTCGAGCGCCTGATCGAGGGCGCCCATGAGACCCGCGCGGGTGGTGCCGTGGGCCTTGGCGACGGAGTCGAATGCGCCGCACTTGATCAGGCTTTCCACGACTCTCCGGTTCACGCGACCGTGGTCCACGCGGCGGGCGAAGTCGTCCAGTCCGGCGAAGGGGCCGCCCTCCTCGCCTTCACTCTCCCGCGCGGCGATGATCGATTGAACCGCCCCCTCCCCCACGTTCTTGACCGCGCCCAGGCCGAACCGGATCTTTCCCTCGATGACGGTGAAGTCGCGCTGGCTGGCGTTCACGTCGGGCGGGAGCACCTCGATGCCTTGATCGCGGCATTCGCCGATGTACTTCATCACCTTGTCCGCGTTTGCCTGCTCGCTCGTGAGGAGCGCCGCCATGAACTGCACGGGGAAGTGGGCCTTCAGGTACGCGGTCTGGTAGGCGATCAGCGCGTAGGCCGCGCTGTGCGACTTGTTGAAGCCGTACTTGGCGAACTTCGCCATCTGGTCGAAGACCTTGGCGGCCTTCCGCGGATCGATCTTCTGGTGCTTCGCCCCCTCGAGGAACCGCTCGCGCTGGCGGTCCATCTCCGCCGCGATCTTCTTTCCCATGGCGCGGCGGAGCAGATCGGCTTCGGCCAGCGAGAAACCGGCCAGGCGAGCGGCGATCTGCATCACCTGCTCCTGGTAGACGATGGTGCCGTAGGTATCCCGCAGGATGGGCTCGAGCTGGGGCAGCTCGTACTCGACGGCCACCTTCTTGTGCTTGCGCTTGATGAAGTCGTCCACCATGCCCGACTCCAGCGGGCCGGGCCGGTAGAGCGCGACGAGCGCGATGATCTCCTCGAAGCTCTCGGGCCTGAGCTTGATGAGGAGCTCCGTCATCCCCCGCGACTCGAGCTGAAAGACGCCGGGCGTGTCCCCTTCCGAGAGCAGCTTGAACACCTTCGGATCGTCCAGCGCAATCTTCGCGATGTCGAAGTCCTCGTGCCCGGAGATCTCCCGGATGAGCTTCACCGCGCGCTGGATCAGGGTGAGCGTGGTCAGGCCGAGGAAATCGAATTTGATGAGGCCGATCTTCTCCACGCTCTTCATGTCGAACTGCGTGACGACGTTGTCCTTGTTGTCCTTGTAGAGCGGAAGGTGATCGACGAGGGGCGAGTTGGAGATCACGACGCCGGCCGCGTGGGTGGAGGCGTGGCGGGTGAGGCCCTCGAGGATTCGCGCCGTGGCGAGCAGATCGCGCACGGTGCTGTCGTTCTCCTCGATCTCCCGAAGCTGGGGCGACGAGGCCAAAGCCTTGTCCAGCGTGATGTCGAGGATGTTCGGGACGAGCTTGGCGATGCGATCCACCTCGCCGTAGGGGAGGTTCATCACGCGGCCGACGTCGCGGATCACGGCCTTGGCCTGCATCTTCCCGAAGGTGATGATCTGGGCGACGTTCTGGGCCCCGCCGTACTTCTCCTGCACGTAGCGGATCACCTCGTCGCGCCGGTCCACGCAGAAATCGACGTCGATATCGGGGGGGGACACGCGCTCGGGGTTCAGGAAGCGCTCGAAGAAGAGGTCGTAGCGGATAGGATCGATTTCGGTGATGCCGAGCGACCAGGCCACGAGGCTCCCGGCCGCCGAGCCGCGGCCCGGCCCCACGGGAATCTGACGGTCCTTCGCGTAGCGGATGAAGTCGGCCACGATCAGGAAATAGCCCGCGTAGCCGCAGTTCTTGATGATCCCGATCTCCTCCTCGAGCCGCGCCCGGTAGCTCTCGTGCTTCCCCGCGTCGATCTCCGGCAATCGCTCCGCGAGCCCCCTCCGCGCGGAGTCGGCGAGCCAGGAGTCCAGCGTGTGGCCCTCCGGGACCTCGATGTGGGGGAAGTGCAGCTTGCCCAGCTCGAGCTCCACGTTGCACCGCTCGGCGATCTCGAGGGAGCGATGGACCACGTCGGGCATGTCGGCGAAGAGGCTCTCCATCTCCTCCGCGCTCTTGAAGTAGTTCTGGTCGCCGGAGAACTTGAAGCGGCCCGGGTCGGTGAGGATCGAGCGCGTCTGGATGGCGAGCAGCGCGTCGTGGGCCTTGGCGTGCTCGCGGACGAGGTAGTGGCAGTCGTTCGTGGCGACGACGGGCAGGTCGAGCTCGCGGGCGATGCGGACGAGCTCCTGGTTGACCTCTTCCTGCGCGGGCGCGCCGTTGCGCTGAACCTCGATGTAGAAGCGCTCATGGAAGACGCGCGCGTACCATTCGGCGGCCTCGAAGGCCCGCTGCTTCTCGCCGTTCTGCAGGAGGTGCGCGATGACCCCGCGCAGGCAGGAGGAGAGCGCGATGAGCCCCTCGTTGTGCTCCTCGAGGAGCGCGCGATCCACACGCGGTTTGTAGTAGAAACCCTCGAGGTAGGCCGCCGAGACGAGCTTCAGGAGGTTCTTGTATCCCTTCTGGTTCATGGCCAGGAGGATCAGGTGGCTGGTGCCCGCGTAGGAGGCCGGCGAGTCCTTCTCGCGCCGGTCGGCGGGGGCCACGTAGGTTTCGCAGCCCAGGATTGGCTTGATCCCGTTCTTCAGGGCCTGCTGGTAGAAGTCCACCGCCCCGAACATGTTGCCGTGGTCCGTGACGGCCACGGCCGGCATCCGGAACTCCCGCGCCCGCTTGAACAGCTCGTCCAGCTTGATCGCGCCGTCCAGCAGCGAGTACTGGGTGTGGAGGTGGAGGTGAACGAAGTTGGAGTGAGTCATGGGTGGCCGTTAATTTGTGCAACATCACTTAGAGAACATATTCGTTAACGAGAAGCACTTCGCAATGACGTACTCACTCCCCCTGGGAGTCCCCTTGGGAAGTTGACGGTTTAACCGGGCTTGGCTCCGAGGCTTGTGGTTTTTCACCGCTCTGGTCTTGCTGCGGCTTCGGCAACTCCTGCATGCTCGGAACGGGAGCAGCCTTTTCGGTGTCGGTTGGGATCGCACGCATACGCGGAACATCTGCGGCGCCCCTTAGGTCTTCCAGCAGCATCTTCTCTTTACCCTGCTTTTCCATGAAAATCGCCTCCCTCCTCAAGTTGATCGCCCCAAAGCCGACAATCCCGAATAGCCCGATAACGAAGAGCAATGGGGATACTTTGTTTAGTGTCGAAATGATTCTTCCCGGTCTTGACTGCCTGTTCAGATATTCCGGCTTCTTGAGACAATAGTACTGGTAGGCGTCATCGAGACGCGTTTCGAGAGCTCGCTGCCCAATAGCGAATGACGACAGTACCGAGATTATTGAAAGGGTCAAGGCCGACCAAGAAACATATAGGAGCCAGAAGGAAACGGGCCCACCAGCAGGGGCAACATCGGCTACCAGCGTGAGTGAGACGACAAGCCCGCCGCTCGCTAGGGTTAAAACTGCTTTATCGGACATGATCGAGTTGGAAAGCTGCCGTTCCAGAATCTCCTCGCGCAGTCTCTCATAAATTCTCTGGCCATCGTCGCTGCTTGTCTCCAAGGCGCCTCTCCCTGCGCGCTCTAGTCGCACAAGTGTCTTCTCTTGAGGCTGGACTACCTAGTGACTTCCTGACCTTGGTCCCTCGTTCGCAAGGATTTGGTTCGCTTCCAGAACCAGCAGCGTGGCCTCGCGGAGATTCTCCCTGGCCTCTTCGAGCGTGGCCCCCTGGGTATTGGCCCCCGGAAGCTCCTCGATGAAGGCGATGAAACCCTCCGGGACCTTCCGGAATACGGCCGTGAGTTCTATTTTCATTCGGAAACCCCAAGGGTTAGGGAGAACCCGGTCCACGATGGGCAGTACCTTATCACAAGGGGACGACGACGTAGAGGGGCAATCGCTCAGCGTGGCCGCGTCACCCGCCAGGCAAGACCCATCGCGCTCACGAGGAACAGGGCCGCGAGGAGGAACGGCGCGCCCGGCAGATGCCATTCCCTCCCCGCGCCGATGAAGTGCGCGAACGTGAGCGGAAAGAGACCCGCGCCGAGGAGCCAGGCGATCCCCTTCAGGCTGCTGTTGGCGCCCTGAAGCCTTCCCTGCTCCGAAGGGCTCACCCGTCGCGTCATGAGGCCCTGCGACGCGGGGTCGGCGATCGCCCAGAGCGACATGACCGGTATCCCGATCCAGAAGACGTGGCCGGTGGCGGCCAGCCCGTAGATCGCGAATCCCGCCGCGCCGAAGAGGAGCCCCGTGAGCAACGCGCGTCGCTCGCCGAAGCGCGAGACGATGGGCCTCACGAGGCCGCCCGACACGATCATGCTGCACACGCCTACGCCGGCCAGCGTGAGCCCGATCGTGCGCGCGTTCCAGGCATAGCGATGGATGGCGTACAGCACGAAGGTGCTCGGCAGGACCTCGTGGGCGATGGCGGCCAGGAAGAGGACGGCGGCCAGCCCGAGCAGCTCGGGATGGGAGCGCAGCAGGTTGAGCGATCCCACCGGGTTGGCGCGACGCCAGGAAAAACCAGCGCGACGTTCGGGCCGAAGGGATTCCGGCAGGATGAACAGCCCGTAGGTCGCGTTCAGAAGCGATAGACCCGCCGCGACCCAGAACGGAAGCCTCGGGCCGATTTCCCCCAGAACCCCGCCCAGGGCGGGTCCGAGCACGAACCCGAGCCCGAAGGCGGCGCCCAGGAGGCCGAAGCCCGCAGAGCGTTTTTCGGGCGGCGTCACGTCGGCGATGTAGGCCCCGGCCGTGGAGAAGCTGGCCGCCGTGATGCCCGAGATGACGCGGCCCACGAAGAGCCACCCGACCGTCGGCGCCAGCGCCATCAGGATGTAGTCGAATCCGAGGCCGAAGTTCGAGATGAGGACCACCGGACGGCGGCCGAACCGATCGGAGAGCGCGCCGAGCAGCGGCGCGAACAGGAACTGCATCAGCGACCAGACCGTGCTGAAGAGCGCGTAGATCCCGGCGGCCCGAGCGGTGTTGCCGCCCATGAAGTGCACGACGAGCTTCGGGAGCACGGGCAGGATCATCCCGAGTGCCAGCATGTCGAGCACGACGGTGATGAAGATGAAGACGACGGCGGCGCGACGCGGGGGCGCGGGATCTCTGGATTCCGTCATGGGACCTGTCGACCCCCACGGCTATCGGCGTAAACGCAACTGGGAGACAATTCAAACTTCATGGCTGTTTAGATAGTCATTCGCCTCCTCTAGAAATGCCCTTACGTTCTCTCTAAACTCTTCTCTTAATTTGTATTCCTCGTCCAAAAGCCCCACAACCTTGCGCCTAAGGGGTCGCTCGGGTTTGCTTCTCACATCGTTAGCGGGAATTACAATAAATTTAAACTGAGGGAAGTCCATTTTTAATTGATTCGCAATACTTACCTGGTTCCGGTCTAAGATACAGACTACTTTGCCAAAGCCAAGGTCACGCAGCAAATCACAGAAGAAACTCATATTTCCAGCACCTCCTACACCCCAGCCATAAAACGTACCATTTAGACTGACTCCGAGTTGATTAAGTATATGTTGGTAAAAAATAACATCTTCTTGTCCCTCGACCAGAATCACGTTATCTTCAATAAACAAGATCTCTTTAGCATCTAATCCTAACAGATGAGGATTGTTCGCATTGTCCAGTAACTTTTCAAATCCATCCCGAGTTCTGGCAGTGACATGGAACGCATTAGTCCTTCCCTCTTCCTTACCCATTCTTATGAGTTCAGCACCAGCGGCTAGATAGACGAAATCTATCAGATAAGGAGAGTGAGTGGCGTACACGATTTGTCGATCTATCGCATAGGAGGCAAGTAGGCGCAAAAGCCGACGCTGCAGAGATGGATGGAGAGACAATTCAGGCTCATCGATAACAATCAGATCATCTGGTTGCGAATCATAGAGCGCATCAACGATGATGAATAGGCTTACAATCCCTTCACCAAGACCTTCACTGGAGTGGTATGATGCGCCGGTTTTGAATTTTAGATAGTATTGTCCATGACCGAACATCTCAATGTACCATTCCGGCACGGGCGTCAATATGCGACTCATGATGCTATCGTAGGCTTCTCGGTTTTGCTGAATAGTAAATAGTCTGTGTCCGAAACTCCCAAGGCTAGCATTTCGGAGCGGGCTACCCGCATTGACGCTAATATAGTCTTGTCGAGATTGTGCATGCTTTCCAAAGTAAGGGGAGAAGTAGCGCCTTGAAGGAAGCACGAAAACGGAATCAGGCCGAAGGGGAAGGGCTCCATTTGTCCAGGTGGTTTCGCTGCCACTCGTCGGAATTGAGGCGAGCTGCTTCGATATTCCTGAACTATCCTCAAAAGTGAGTGTGACCCTATAATCAGTACTCGAGTTGCGTTTTTCTTCGGCGAAGCTGGGCGGTCTCGGATTGGTTAGAACATGTAATGCCTCGATAATGGTTGACTTGCCGGAATTGTTTGGACCTGTGATCACAGTAAGACCGGATCCCTCTTTCCCCGTTGGCACACCCAAAGCCAGCCAGTCCGAGTCGACAAATCCACGTAGCCCCTCTAACCTAATGCGCCGTATGCTCATGAGGCAACCTCTTGGGTCTTCGGCGTGGTGCGCGCGATGCCATGGGCGACGCAGAGGAACGTCTCTAGATTCCATCGCGTCTTGCGGGAGGACATAGACGTCAGTGAGATTCCTTACGGACGTTATGCGCTCGTCATCGGAGCCTGTCGTGCCTCCTCCACGTAGAGTCGTGCGTCAGGAGTGCTTGGAGGCGATGCGCCTGGCGGCGGCTCCGAGTTGAGGCGATAGGAGATTGGCACGTCCGGGTAGGAGCATCCTCGGGCCCGAAACACCAGAGGCATTTTCGAAACCTTGAAGTGTCTCTCGTACTGTATAGAATCACCCCCCGACAGTGTAGTTTGCGCCGAGCGGTGACCTAGGCAGGTTTGCTTCGGTCGGGAGATGACTGGCGCGGGGCGGCCGGGAGCCTCAGGGTGTCGGGGCATGTCGTCCATCGGGCGTGGTCCGGCGCTCGAGCGCCTGTCGATCCCATCGGCCTAGGTCTGCGGCCGCATCATATGTGCTCTGCAGGAATTCGATGAGCGTCGCGTCCGGATCCTTTGCCTTGCGCACTTCATCGTAGGGGAAGACGAACTCGCGCAGGTCGGTGTTGTAGGACGCGCCGGCCGGGCGCGGAGAAGCGGAAGCGAATCCCGGCGGCTCCGGGTAGGCGTAGGAATAGAAGATCGGATAGGGAAGCGGTCCGCCCCCGGGCCAGAAGCCGGCGCTACTCACCTCGTGGGAGTAGGCCTCGCGGGTAATCCAGTCGGGAAGATTGGGGATGCCGCCCGGATGCTTCGGAGCCGGGCGCCCCGAGAAACGGGTCACCGCCAGATCGCAGGCCCCCCAGAAGTAGTGCACGGGGCTGCACTTGCCGATGAAGCGCGCCCGGAACTCCTTGAAAACGCGGTCCGACTGCGCCAGCACGCGCCAGAATCGATTCGCGTACTCGGGATCGTAGGCAGCGTGGGTGTGATCTTCCTCGAAGGGAACGGCATCCGGGATCTCGCTCGGCTTCCCGTTGATGCGCACATCGAGCCCAAGCGCCTTCATCCTCGCCATGAGGTCACGGTGGAAGTCGGCCACCGATCGCGGTTTGAGATCCAGCACGGCGATGGGTCCATCGCCCGTCTGGATCAGGAGCCGGTGATCGACGAAGTCGAAATCGATCTGGAAGGTCCGGGCGCCGTAGGGGATCGGCGAGGTCGTGAGCCCCCGTGCCGTCACGTAGAGCGTGACGTGCCAGGAGTGATTGATCCAGGGCGTCCGCGCGAGCCGGATCTTGCCCACGATCTGCGTCCAGAGATGCAGCGTGGAGTAGGTATCCTGCCATTCCTCGAGGGGGAGGCTCGGCCAGTCGTCGGATCGGGACATCTGGAGTACCTCCGGAACAGCACCGAGATGCGTCCCGCGCTAAATTCCCCCTGGCGCGGGTACAGGCTCTCACAGGGAGGCGTCTTTTCGATACCACCCCACCACGTCCTTCAGAGTCTCCCCCAGCGGCCTGAATGTTGCGCCCAGATCCATCTGCGCCTTCCCGCTCGTCACCCGGTGCTTGCCGTGCATGGCGCGGACGCCTTCGCGGGTGACGAGGACCTCGCGGCCGGTGAGGCGGCCGATGGTCTCCTGGAAAAGCGCGAAGGTCATCACTACCGGGTGGGGGAGTCGCATCTTCGGGGCCGGGACACCGGAGGCTTTCCCCAGGCCCTGGAGCACCTCCTCGAGTGTATGGAACGACCCTGCGACGATGTACTTCTCGCCGGCCCTTCCCTTCTCCATCGCCGTGATCATGGCCGCGGCCACGTCCCGCGCGTCGACCATGCAGGTGCCGCCGTCCACGATGCCGGGGATCTTGCCTGCGAGGAAGTCCTGGGCCATTCGCCCCGCCGCCGTGGGGGCGGCGTCGCCGGGGCCCCACATCCATCCGGGGAGGATCTCGACGACCTCCATCCCGTTCTTCCCTTTCCACGCGCGGATCTTCGCGTCACCGTCGACCTTGCTCCTGAAGTAGAGGTTTGAGAGCTGCTCGGGCCCTGGCGGGGTCTCCTCGTCGCCGGGCGAGCCGTCGGGCTTCGTGCCGATGGTGCCGCTCGAACTCGTATGGATGAACCGGCGCACGCCACGGCGGTCGGCCTCGTCCATCAGAGCAATCGTGCCCTTGATGTTGATCTCGTCCAGCGCAGCCGCGTGGTCGCCGGGCTGGTAGTACTCACGGAAATACGCCGCCGTGTGGAAGACCGCCTCGCAGCCCTCCATCGCGGGAGCGAACCCGGCCACGTCGCGCATGTCGCCCTTGACGAAATGGGCCTTCGTCTCGCCGAACATCCGCTTCGCCTTCTCCTCCGAGCGCACGAGGCCCACCACGTCGAAGCCGCGATCGAGGAGCAGCCTCACGAGGTTGTTGCCGAGGAGACCGGTGCTGCCCGTGACGAAGATCTTCATGTTTCACCTCTCTTGACGGGAACCATCGGTTCTGGTTGAGATTGCCGGACCGCGGAACCCCCATTCTCGCCCCTCCCGGGGCCGGAGGAACTCGATGACACGGCTTCGCGCCGCGACTGGCCTTCTGTTCCTGGCCGCCCTGCTCTCCCTATCGTTTATCACGCCGGCGCGCGCCGAGCGCTCGGCCGCGGAAGGCGACGTCGGCCGCGGCCAATACGTTCGCTACTGCGCTTCCTGCCACGGCATGGACGCCCAGGGCAAGGGCCCCGTGGCCGGGGAGCTCAAGAAACCACCCATGGATCTCACCCGCATCGCCGCGCGGCGCGACGGCAAGTTCCCCGATGCCGCAATCGCGCAGTTCATCGACGGGCGGACCGTCGTGCCCGCCCACGGCACGCGGGAGATGCCGGTGTGGGGCAAGCGTTTCTCCGAGCAGTACGGCTCCGACAGCACGGCCGAGGAGGTCACGCGCGGGAAGATCGGCGTCCTCATCGAGTACCTGAAGAGCATCCAGCGGAAGTAGGAACGTGCGCGGGCGGATCGCGCCCGTGTCCGGAGGCACGTCACCCGGCGAGCGTCTCGCGGGGAAGTGCGCGGGGGTGGTCAGTCCAGGTCCCCGCGCTCCTCCTCGAGATTCTCGATCTCCTCCAGGACGCGGATGAACTTCTTCCCGAAGGATGTGAGGCCGTACTCCACGCGAGGCGGGATCTCCGGATAGGCCACGCGTTCGAGGATCCGGTAGCGAACGAGTTTCTTCAGCCGCTCGTTCAGCACCTTCTTCGTGAGCCCGTCCACGCTCATCACCATCGCGCCGGGTCGCCGCACGCCCTGGCGCGCCAGGTCGAGCACGGTCATCGCCCACTTGCACTTCACCACGTCCTCGACCATCCGGGCCACGACGGGGCCGGAATCGGCCTTCCTCGAAGATTTATTCGCCAGTGTTTTCAACATTGTTCACCATTAAGTGTCCAGGATACCACTTTGTGACCGCTTCCCTCCCCGCCTTGACCCGGTCCATGCTGCCTTTTACTACGAACCGGGTCGCGGTTCCAGCCGTGTCCCGGGGATCGAGAGATTACCCCGACAGCCCCTCTGGCGCGGCCTCTCTCTGGCGCCGTTGCGGGAGGGCGAAGCGCCAGCCGAACTGACGTGCCGCTCCACCCGGAAGGCCCGGCCCGGACCCGGGAATCGAGGGGCTCGGCGGTCACCTCGGTCATGCGGGTCTGCGTTTCCACCTCGCACGACGGCTCCGCGGGCGCATCGCCCTCCCAAAACGGCGCATCCGCCGCCCGATCCCGTTACATCCCAGCCGCAGTTCCTCTCCCTCCTCCCGCCCGGCGCGGGTTCTTCATTTCAGGATCCAGGCGTTCGACCTCCAGAGATCGTACTCCACCTTGCTGTGACAGAAGTTCCGGATGTCGATGACGGGCCGCAGCTCCGGATCCGTGCTCCTGCGCGAGGAGAGCTGGAGATCGAGGTCGGTGCAACGGTGCCTCTCCTCGCAGGTCCGGCGGCAGAGATTGCGGGCGAGGCTCAGATACACGATGGGATCGCAACGGATGCGCTGAGCCACCTGCGCCCGCAGGGGGCGCTCCACGATCGTTCCATCGGGGGCGTGAAGCATCGCGCGGCCCTTGCAGACAACCCGGGCGTCGAACATGTGGAGGGCGAACAGGCGCCCCTCGCCCGTGATGGCGGTGTCGCCCGGAAACACCCAGGGAATGACCTGCAGGAACGAGAAGCAGCACAGAAAGGCGACCGTGGAAGGTGGCTCGCGCAACGTGAGGAGTCGCCGGAGGCCGGGCAGCCCGCCGTGCGCGGGGAAGGCGCGCGCGAGGGGGAAAATGGAGAGGATGGCGAACATGAGAACCGGATAGAAGTAGCCGACGACGGTCCACGAGGCGACATGGAACGCGATGAGCTGGGCGAAGGTGGCCCAGAAGATCCAGGATCGCCGGGCGAAGAGACCAAAGACGAGGCAGGTCTCCAGGATGACCACGTAGGTGCACGCGAGCGGAAAGAGACGCTCCGGCACTCCCAGCGGCTTTCCGTAGAGCGCCGCGCCCGACAACCACTCCCGGTCCAGTTTCAGGAGGCCGGCCCAGAAGTAGAAGGCGACGATCTGGTACTGCAGAAGGCGGCGCTTGTTCGGCAGGAACAGGAACACGAGCGTCACGAGCAACGCCATGTAGTGCTGATTGAGCCTCAGGCGGTAGTCCTGGAGCAAGATGGCGGCCTTGAAAACGTTGACCAGGACGAGCGTCCAGTAGGCATAGGGAAGAAGGCGACGGGAGAAGAACAGCGCAACGGCGAGGACGCTCACCCCGAGGTAGCACCACAGGACGACGCGGACCCCTCCCGCGTCCAGGAAGCGGTAGTCGCCGCAGTTCTCGAAGAACGGCCAGCAGAAGGCGTTCGCGGGGGCGCGAAGGATCCTCTCGACGGATTGGCCGTGCCAGAAAAAAAAGGTCAGGACGTGCAGGGCCGCCAGGACCGCCCCGTAAACGCGCAGCACGGGATCGGCTGCAAGCTCGTCGATGTTCCTGCGGAAGAAGGTCGCGAGGCTCACCCCGGGCCCGTCAGGGGCTCATCTCGTAGGCGCCCCGGAGCCCGTACACCTCGTTCCACACGCGCTGATACCGGGCCTCCTCCACCGCGGGCTTGCGGATCATTCGAAGGCAGATGTCCATCTGCGCCGGTGTGCTGCTCGGCTTGCCGTAGAGCTGCAGCGCGAACTTCGAGAAATCGCGCACCATGAAGTCGAAGATCTGGTCCAGGAGATCGTTGCCGATCCCGTAGATCGCGGCGTTCTCCAGGACAAGCTGCCCGTACACCACGAGCGTGAAGATCTCGCCGAGCGTCATCAGGAAGTCGATGTCCTTCTGCTGCGCGTCGCCGGGCGTGGCATCCGCGAGGAACTGCTTGAACACGCCGATCTGGTCCTTGAAGACGTTCACATTGGGAAGATCGCAGGCGCCATAGGCCTTGGCAAAGTCGTGGAAGCGAATCTTCCCGAGCCCCTTCGTGGGCCCCTGACGGAACAGGAAGTCGTCGTTGGCGGCCTCGTCGCGGCGACCCACCTCGGGGAACTCTCCCGGGGAGAAGAAGTAGTTCGGCATGAACTTGAGGATGAGCGCGATGTTCACGTGCACGGTCCCCTCGAGCTTGGGGAGCCCGCGGATGTCGCGCGCGGCCATCTCGAAGAACATGTCCTTCTCGAACCCCTTCGCCGCGATCACGTCCCACAGGAGGTTGATCACCTCCTCCCCCTGCGTCGTGACCTTCATCTTCACCACCGGGTTGTAGAGCAGGTAGCGGCGGTCTTCCCGCGACGCCGCGCGCATGTAGTCTGCCGCGCGCAGCGCGAAGAGCTTCATCGCCACGAGGCGCGCGTAGGCGTCGGTGAACATCTGCTTCACGTGCGGAAAGTCCGTGACGACCATGTTGTAGAGATGGCGGCTGGAGGCGTGGTTGATCGCCTCGTAGAGGGCGTGCGTGCAGATGCCGATGGAGGCCCAGCCGAGATTGTACTTGCCGATGTTCACCGTGTTGAGCGCCGCGTCCCAGGCGTCCTGCCCGCGGTGGAGGATGTCGGCGTCGGTGATCGGGTAGTCGTGCAGAGCGAGCTCGGACACGTAGGACTGGCTCGCGACGACGTTCCGGAGGCACACGTACTTCGGGTGGTGGGAATCGACGGCGAAGAAGACATACTCTCCGGTGTCCGCCATCTTGCCGAAGACGGACACCATGCGCGCTTCGTTCCCGTTGCCGATGTAGTACTTGCCCCCGCGCGCGACGTAGCCGCCCTTTCCCTCCGGGTGGAGCATCATGTCGGTCGAGTAGATGTCCGCGCCGTGCTCCTTCTCGGAGAGACCGAAGGCGAAGATGGCCCCTTCCTCGAGGAACCTCGCCGCCCGCTGCTTCAGCGCCTCGTTCGGGCTCATCCAGATCGGCCCGAGCCCGAGGATCGAGACCTGCCAGGTGTACCAGTAGCAGAGCCCGTAGAAACCCAGGATCTCGTTGAACTCGCAGTTGCGCCAGGTGTCCCAGCGGCCGTCGGCCTCGCCCTCGCCCGCGGGCGTGAGGAGCGTCGCGAACAGGCGCTCCTTCTTCGCGAACTCGAGGAAGTCCGAGTACCAGACCCGATGGTGGTCGTCCTCCTTGAGCCGCTTCTTCCCCTTTCGCTCGAAGAAATCGATCGTCTTCAGCATGATGTCGCGCGATCGGTCGTCGGGATAGGAGCGGTCGTGCTTGCGGGGGTTCAGCAGGATCATCGGGTCCTCGGGGGATGGGGTGCGTTCTGCGGCCTGGGTCTCGTTTACACGACCGCGCGAATGAGGGCAAATCGATGAAGGCCGGGGCCCGGCGCGTGCCTCATCGCTTCGGCCAGGCCACGCGTCCCGCCCGGATCTCGCCGGCGAACCACTCGTGATACCCGCGCGCGAGCAGCCACTCGATGCGATCGCCCCGCCAGACGATTCGCTCGGGCCTCGGGATGCTGGGCATGACCTTCTCGAGAAAGCTCTGCGCCCGGGCGAGATCGGCGCGGCAGATGTCGAGCGCGCGCATGCGCTTGTACCAGGTCAGCAGCCGGGGAAACCTCGCGCTTTCGATGGGCACGCCCAGAAACCGCACGGCCGTCATGTGCGGGAAGAGAGCAAGGTCGGCGATCGAGAGCTCGCCGCAGATGAACTCCTTCCCGTCGAGCGCTTGTTCCAGGTCGGCGTACATCGCCTCGAGCGCCTCGCGTCCCGCCTCGACCAGACCGGCTGGGGGCGCCTCGGGGAACCCGATCCCGCCGTAGGACATGTCATGCAGGATCGCGTCCAGCTCCGTGTCGGCCCTCCGCTCCCATGCGCGCGCCTGCACACGAAGCGCGGGATCGGCGGGCCAGACGGCAGGCGTGGGATAGCGATGATCGAGGTAGGCCACGATGTCGGACGAGTTGACGACCACCAGATCGCCGTCCTGGAGCGCCGGCACCTCGACGCGCGGGTTGACGGCCGCCAGTGCGGCGTGTCCCGCCGGCGAGAGCCCGTCCACCGCTTCGTAGGAAAGGCCCTTGTGATCAAGCACCAGCCGCACCTTGCGCGCGAAGGGGCTGAAGGCGTTGTCGTAGAGTTTCATGGGGACCTCTCCTTGCGCCCTATGCGCCGGGAACCTTGACGGTTGCCGGGTCGATCCCGAGCAGCGCGGCAGCGTTCTTCCAGAGCCACTTTTCCTGAATCCCGGGCCTGAGCGGCACCGCGCGCATCTCGTCGACGAGCATGGCGGGGGCCGCGCCGATGAGGAACGCGCCGGTACCGTAGAGAATCTTGTCCTGGATCGTCGTCTGTCCGTAGGTGAACAGCGGCTCCCAGCCGGCGCCCGGCGTGGTGAAGTACTTCTGACGGTGGGCGCCCAGCTCGAGGTAGACGTTCGGGTGTTTCCAGGCCAGCAGGCACGCCTCGAGCACCCAGGGGTAGCCCGCGTGGGAGAGGATGAGTTTCAGCTCGGGGAAGTCGCAGGCGACCTGATCGAAGTGACGGGGATTGCCGAGATCGCTCGGACGCGAGACGGTCCAGTTGGCTGAAGCGTGGATCGAGACGGGCACGCCCAGCTCCACGCACTTCTCGTAGAAGGGATAATAGCGCCTGTCATCGGCCGGGAGATTGGTCATGAAGGGGCGCAGAGAGAGCCCCTTGAAAGCGCGCTTCGTGACCCAGTACTCGACGTCGCGAACGGCACTGCTCGATCGCAGGATGTCCGCGCCCGCAAAAGGGATCACACGGCCGGGATTGCGCTCCGCGAAGGCGGCCACGTGCTCGTTCAGGACGAAGCGCGTGCCGCCCGTCGAGGCCTCGTCAAAACCCGTGACGAGCGCCATCGCAATTCCCGCCGCGTCCAGACTCGCGAGGATCACGTCGTCGTGGCAGGCCATGGCCTTTGCGGCCGCGACCCACGCGTCGAGGTTCGGCTCGCGCTTCTGGAACACCCGCAGGTACCCGAGCTGCGGCACCGGGAAGTGATTCGCCACGTGCGCCATGATCTCGCGCGTGGGGACGATGGGGGCCCACATGTCGATCACGGGGATGTCGCGGCTCATCGCGGCCCCCCTTCCTTCGAAAGCAGCGCCTTGTGAGGCCTGCATTCTATCCGGAATCGCCCCCCCCTGCTCGCGACCTCGGGATCCGGAAGAGGGCCGTGGCACGTCGGATCCCGCATCGCGGCGATGGGAAAGGTTATACCACTTCCGACAATCGCGTCGCTTCTCCTCGCACGCAAAGGGGTTGACGCTGATTGACAAGACCCGTAAGGTAGCGCGGGAGAGGTTTGGCGACGGAGGATTTAGATGAAGAAGAGCATCATCGTGTTGGCGGCGGCAGTGATTCTCATGACGATCGCATTCGCGATCCAGACGCAGGCGGCGTCGCCGGCCGTCATGGCTTCACAAAGGATCCTTATGTTCGACAACATGGTTGGCGTCGACGGTCCCTTTGTTGGCGACGCGAATCCAATCCGTGGCATCAACGGCGACGACCTTCCGTGGGAGATCACCCATTACATCCGCGGGTCGTTGATGGCGGACGGCCGGCTCATGATCACGGTGTGGGGTCTGGTCTTCCCCGACGATCCCTCAGTCCCACCCGAGCTGCGGGGGAAGAACGACGAGGATCATTTTCGGGCCGTGGTGAGCTGTCTCACGGACGACGGGGCCGGAGGGGTCGAGACGGTCAACGTAACGACCGCCGGCTTCCCGGCAACGATGACCGGCTACGCCAGGATCAAGACCACGGTCACTCTGCCGGATCCCTGTGTCGCCCCGATCATCTTCGTCATCGCGGGAAGCGAGGACAAGTGGTTCGCGGTGACAGGAGCCGAGAGCCCCTAGGGTTCCCACGCAAAGACCGTACGAATGAAAAGCCGCTGGAGGTGACTCCGGCGGCTTTCATCTGCTCGTCGAAGAGAGGCCGGCCGGGGAGAGAGAATCCGGCCTAACGCCAAGATTGCAGCACGACGCCGCGATGCGTGAGTGGTTTTCCGGGAATTTCAGGGTGTTTGAGAAGGGAAGCTGGCCAGGTATGGGGGACTGAGTGAGGCATCTTCGAACAGCCGCAGGGCTGCCTCGATCACCGCGTGCTGCCCGGCGGGATCATCCGGCCTGTCGAGCGGATACCCATGCCGGAAGGGAACGAACAGGGCCCGCGGAGGCCGCACGGCCTCGGCCACCTCGCGCAGGAGCATGATGCAGACCGTCGAGATCCCCTGCCCTTCCAGCGCCGCTGCGACCAGACTCACGGTCTGGTTGCACATGGGTCATACGGGGACGAGGAGCGCGACATCGACGCTGTCTTCGACGAGAAGTCGCGCCGCGCGAGGCGCGGACTCCAGGGCGAGCCGGCGCGGCGCCGTGATGGAGCCCATGAAGGAGAGATGCCGGGGGGCCACCGAACCGATGCGCCCCCGCTCGGCCAGCTCCCGGACGCGATCCACGGGGAACGCGAGATTCGGGTCCCGCGCGATCCCCTCGTGGTCGAACAGCTCGCTCCGGTGGTTCTCGACCAGCGTCCTCACGTCCACGTCCGAGGGGATGTCGCGGAAGCTAGGGTCTCCGCCCCTGATCGACTTGTCGAAGGGCGCCTGGCCGGCGATCGAGAATCCCGCGCTCGTGACCAGGGCCAGTCGGCACTCCGAGAGCGGCTTGCCGAGCGGCGTCCAGGGCACCGGATCGATCCTGCGCCAGCGGTAGGCCTGGAGAAAGAGGCGCCAGCGGAGAGGGAACTCGCTCAGGTCACCCAAGGGCGGACACCGAAAGGAGGTACGAGGGGATCGATCACTCCCACTCGATCGTGCTGGGAGGCTTGCTCGAGATATCGTAGGCGACGCGGTTCACGCCGGGGACCTCGTTGATGATGCGGCTGGAGATCCGGCCGAGGAGATCGTAGGGGAGCCGGGCCCAGTCCGCCGTCATGCCGTCCTGGCTGGTGACGGCGCGCAGCACGATGACGTTCTCGTAAGTACGCGCGTCGCCCATGACGCCGACGCTCCGGATCGGCAGGAACACCGCGAAGGACTGCCAGAGCGCGTCGTACAGGCCCGCGGCGCGGATCTCCTGGTCGACGATCGCGTCGGCGCGGCGGAGCGTTTCGAGGCTGCTCCTTGTCACGGGCCCAACGATGCGCACCGCGAGGCCCGGGCCGGGGAATGGTTGGCGATTCACGATGGGGTCGGGCAGGCCCAGCTCGCGCCCGAGGGCGCGGACCTCGTCCTTGAATAGCTCCCGGAGCGGCTCGAGCAGCTCGAGCTTCATGTCCGCGGGCAGGCCGCCCACGTTGTGGTGGCTCTTGATCACGGCCGAGGGACCCTTCACGGAGACGCTCTCGATCACGTCCGGGTAGAGCGTCCCCTGCATCAGGAACCGGGCGTCCCCGATCTTGCGCGCCTCCGCCTCGAACACGCGAATGAACGTCTCACCGATGATCTTCCGCTTGCGCTCCGGGTCCTCCACCCCATCGAGCGCCGCGAGGAACCGCTCGCTCGCATCGACGACGCGCAGGTCGAGGTGGAACATCTCGCCGAAGACCTTGCGGACCTGGTCGGCCTCGCCCTGACGGAGGAGACCGTTGTCCACGAAGATGCAGGTGAGCCGGCCGGGGACCGCGCGGTCGACCAGCACCGCGGCCACGGCGGAATCGACGCCGCCCGAGAGGCCGCCTACCACGTGCGCCTGGCCGACGCGTGCCTTGATCTCGACGGTGGTCGTCTCCACGAAGCCGCGCATCGTCCAGGACTGCGCGCAGCCGCAGACACGGACGAGGAAGTTCTCGAGGATCCGCCTCCCCTCCTCCGTGTGCGCGACCTCCGGGTGGAACTGGATTCCGAAGCGGCGTCCCCCCGGGTCGACGAAGGCCGCGTGAGGGGAGTTCGCGCTCACGGCGATCGTGCGCCAGCCCGCGGGCGGCGCGTCGATCCGGTCGCCGTGGCTCATCCAGACGGTCGTGTCGCGGCCGCCCAGGCCGTCAAAGAGCCCGGCCTCCTCCTTCACGCTGAGCACGGCCCGGCCGAACTCGCGCTCCGCCGCCCTCGCGACGCGCCCGCCGAGCTGCTCCGTGATGAGCTGCATGCCGTAGCAGATGCCGAGAACGGGGATCCCGAGGTCGAGAATCCGCGGGTCACTCTTGGGGGCGTCAGGATCATAGACGCTCGAGGGGCCGCCGGAGAGGATGATCCCCTTCGGCTGCAACTTCGCGATCGCTTCGAGCGAAAGGGAGAACGGGTGGATCTCGCAGTAGACGCGCGCCTCCCTCACCCGGCGCGCGATGAGTTGCGTGTACTGCGCGCCGAAATCGAGGATCAGGATCTTCTCGTCGTGGAGATGATCGCTCACGGGGTCCTTCGGGTGGAGGTCACGGCACCAGCGCCCAGCCCAGGAACTGGGCGACGCGGACGGGCCACACATGCGGCTTCGCCTCGAGCTGGAGGCCCTCCTGCGTGGGCTTGGGTCCCCGGTAGGGCCGGGCGACGTGAGGCGGGCCCGAGGACGGGGAAATCCGGAACGCCTCCGCGGCGGGCGCGGAGAGCGCAACGATCAGGATCGCGGTCGGAAGGGCGCGCAAGGTCGGGGCCTCCATGTGGGCTCGGCAGGAGCCTCGCCCGCCCAGGGCGCGGCGGACCGGCGCCCGCGCCATCAGGATTGCCGGTAGTTCGGCGCTTCCTTCGTGATCATCACGTCGTGGACGTGGCTCTCGCGAAGTCCCGCGGCGGAGATCCGGAGGAAGCGGCTGCTTCGGAACAGCTCCTCGAGGTTCTTGCTGCCCGTGTAGCCCATCCCCGAGCGCAGGCCGCCCATGAGTTGGTAGATCGAGAACGAGAGGCTCCCCCGATGCGGTACCATCCCCTCGATCCCTTCGGGGACGAGCTTGGCCAACTCGGTCTCCCCTTCCTGGAAGTATCGGTCGGAGGATCCGGCCTGCATCGCGCCCAGCGATCCCATGCCGCGGTATACCTTGTAGGAACGTCCCTGGTACAGGACCGTGTCGCCGGGGCTCTCGTCGGTCCCGGCGAAGAGACTTCCGATCATCACGCAGTGCGCGCCCGCGGCCAGCGCCTTCACGATGTCGCCCGAGTACTTGATCCCGCCGTCCGCGATCACCGTGACCTCGGCCTTGCGCGCCACACGGGCCGTCTCGTGGATCGCTGTGAGCTGGGGCACGCCCACGCCCGCGACGATCCGAGTTGTACAAATTGACCCAGGACCTATGCCGACCTTGATTCCATGCACCCCCGCCTTCACCAGCGCCTCCGCCCCTTCCGCCGTCCCCACGTTCCCGGCGATGAGCTCGAGCTTCGGCCATTCGCGCCGCGTCGCCTTCACCGCCTCGATCACGTCGCGCGAGTGACCGTGCGCCGTGTCGATCGCTACCATGTCCACGCCTGCGTGCACCAGCGCTTCGATGCGCTCCTCGCGATCCTTGCCCGGCCCGACGGCGGCGCCCACCCGGAGCCGCCCGAGCGCGTCCTTGCAGGCGAGCGGGTACTTGATCGCCTTTTCGATGTCCTTCATCGTGATGAGCCCCTTCAGGTGGTCCTGCTTGTCCACCACGAGAAGCTTCTCGATCCGATGCTCGTGGAGGAGCGCCTTGCACTTCTCCAGCCCCGTTCCCACGGGCACCGTCACGAGCTTCGTCGTCATCACTTTCACGATCGGCTGGTTTACATCCTTCAGGAACCGCAGATC
>JBGPLH010000012.1:0-20082 GCA_041486365.1 Thermodesulfobacteriota bacterium
CTTGTGATTTTCATCGCGGCATGGAGGCGCCTTGCCCCTCGCGGGGCTTCGCCCCAGAGTTGAGAAGTTGCTTGACAGGTTGGAGCGTCCCCGGCACACTCGCCTCACGCGATTGCCCGGTGTGACCGGCGGGGGCTTCACCGCTTCCGTCCGGTGGGGGGGAGCGGCATGAAATCCACAACCTGGGTGGCCCTCGGGCTTGCGCTCGCGCTTGCCCTCGGGTCTGCGTACCCGGCGTCCGCATCGGACCCGGCGCCTGCCGACCAGACTGAATCCACATCGAACCAGTTGGGCCTCGGACTCGGCTCGATCCTCGCGTCCGTCTTCTACGCGCCCGTGAAGGTCGCCTACGCGGCCCTGGGCGGGGTGACCGGCGGGATGGGCTGGGTGCTCACGGGAGGCGACAGCGAGGTTGCCACCCGCGTTTTCCGGCCGTCCATGCGCGGGACCTACGTCCTCACGCCCGATCACCTCACGGGCGCGGAGCCGATCCACTTCGTGGGGGCCACGACGTACTCCTCCCACTCGAAGGGGAGTGCCGACAGCGGCAATGCGAGTCGCACGGCCAGCACGGCGGGCAAGGTCGAGGACGAGCAGTTCTAGGCGGGAATCATGAAGTCGAAACGACGAGAGGGAGCCGCGAGGCTCCCTCTTTTCGTGGTCAACGCCGTCCCGAGCCTAGCGCGGGACAGGATTCTCAGGGTCGGTCTTCTCATCTTGAAAGTCCACCACCGCTTCGCGGCGGGTCTGCGGTTCAGAGTCGACCACCGCTTCGCGGCGGGTCTCCGCTTCAGAGTCGACCACCGCTTCGCGGCGGGTCTCCGGGCGCGGGAGGGTGATTGGTGGCTGCAAGTCATCGGGCAGATGGGAAAGATCGTTCAGGAGTCGCAGGTGGAGCCCCTGCGCGCCGCGCTCCAGGATCGTGAGCCCGGTCGAGCTCTGCGTGAGGCGGCGAAAGCGCGCGAGCTCCATCCCGAGGAACCGACACAGAATGGCGAGGTTCGTCATGTTGTGGCCGACCACGGCCACGCTACCCGACTCGTGCCGCCCGAGCACGCCGGTGAAGGCCTCCCAGGCCCGCGCCTGCACCTCGGCCATCGTCTCGCCGCCCGGGATCCGCACGTGGGTCGGGTCCTTCGCGAAGGCGGCGAGCAGATCGGCGTGTCCGGCGATCAGCTCGGCGAAGGCCTTCCCCTCGAAGTCGCCCTGATGGAGCTCGGAGAGGCCCGGGAGGATCTCGATGGGGAGCCCGTGGGGACCGGCGATCGCCTCCGCTGTCTGCCGCGCGCGGGCGAGCGGGCTCGAATAGACCGCTCGCATCGGCTCCAACGCGAGCCGTCGGCCGAGCGCCTCGGCCTGGGCCAGTCCCCGCTCGTTCAGCGGGATGTCGGAGACGCCCTGCACGCGGCGCAGACGGTTCCACTCGGTTTCGGCGTGCCGGACCATGAGGATTCGCAGAGGCGTGTCGGTCAACGAGGCTTCCCGGGAAAAGCCGGCGGGCCAAACCCGCCGGGAGCGTGCTTCGCAGGGTAGCGCAGGGCCCCCGGCGCTGCCAAGCGCGCGGCCGGGCCCTCCGAGGGCGCCCGAATTGCCAGGCCGGGGCCGATTGACTATAAGAAGAGGCCCGAGAGGGGACGGAGGATCACGGTGGAGGAGGTCACTGCTGTCGGCGCCCTCGTGGGAGGCTTCGTCTCCTTCGCTTCGCCCTGCGTTCTTCCGCTGGTTCCCGGATACATCTCCTACATCTCCGGCCTCTCGATCGACGAGATCGCGGCCTCCGAGAGCCATCACAAAGTTCCGCGCCAGGTGCTCTGGAACGCGCTGGCCTTCATTCTCGGCTTCTCCGCCGTGTTCGTGGCGCTCGGCGCCGTGGCGACCAGCGTGGGCCAGCTCCTCGCCGGTCACAAGGCGGCACTCGCGCGCGTGGCCGGCGTCGTCGTGATCCTCTTCGGCCTCCACATGCTCGGCTGGCTCAAGCTCTCGTTCCTCTACCGCATCCGAGGCTTCCAGCACCTGCGGCGGCGCCCGGGCCCGATGGGTTCCTTCGTCCTCGGCGCGGCGATCTCCTTCGGCTGGCTCCCCTGCATCGGTCCGGTGCTGGCGACGATCCTCACGCTCGCCGCCGCCCAGGAGACGGTGGCGCAGGGCGTGGCGCTCCTCATGGTCTACAGCCTCGGGCTGGGGATTCCCTTCTTCCTCGCCGCCGTCGCGATTCGGTCCTTCCTCTCCACGCTCAAGCGCCTGCGGCACCACGTCCGGGCCATCGAAATCGCCGCCGGCGCCGTCCTCCTCGTGCTCGGCGGGCTGCTGCTCGCCGACAAGATGACGCTCCTCATCAGCTACCTTCCCCACTGGGATTTTGGGGGGCGCCTGTGAATCTTCGCCGCATCGCGCCGGCCATCCTCCTCGCGCTGGCGCTCGCACCGGTCTCCTGCAGCCGCGCGGCGGAGCCCGGGGTCCCCGCCGAAGTCCCCGACGTGAGTCTCCTGGCTCTCGGTGGGAAGCGGGTGCGCCTGCAGGATTTCAAGGGGAAGATCCTGCTCGTCGACTTCTGGGCCACCTGGTGCGGGCCCTGCAAGGAGACGATCCCCGACCTCGTGCGCCTCCAGCATCGGTACAAGCGCGACGGTCTCGAGGTGATCGGCATCTCGCTGGACGTGCAGGGGGAAGCGGCGGTTGCCGCCTTCGCGAAGCAGTTCCACATGAACTACACGGTCCTCCTCGGTAACGACAGGACGGCACGCGCCTTCGGTGGAATCGTGGGGATCCCGACCTCCTTCGTGGTGGATCGGCAGGGCCGGATCGTGAAACGCTTCGTCGGCGTGGTCGACGCCGCCGCCTACGAGGACATCATCCGGAACCTCCAGTGAGGCTCCTCCGGCCCGATCTCCTTCCTGCCGCGCTCGCCATCCTGTTCCTCCTCCTGCCGGCCCCCTCGGCCTCGGACGCAGCGCCCGCGGTCCCTCCCGCGAAGCAGATCCGGGACCCCGGGCAGGCCGTCGCGGCCCCCCCGACGCCGTCGGCGCCCGTCGCGTGGCGTCCCTTCGGACCGGAGGCGATGCGGAGCGCGCGCGCCGCGGGCCGCCCGATCCTGCTTTTCGTGACGACCCCCTGGTGCCACCTGTGCCGCGTGATGGACGAGACGGCCTTCGCCGACCCGGACGTCCGGCGGCTCGTGGCGGAGGGCTTTCTCCCGGCGCGCCTGGACGGCGAGCGGCGGCCCGATCTCAACGAGCGCTACAACCTCGGCGGATGGCCCACGGCAATCTTCCTCGTCGACGACGGCGAACCGCTGCTCTACCCGCGCGAGGACGCGCGGCCGGCCGACGCGGCGCCCGACGGCACGGGAGCCATCGCGATCGCCAAGGTCGGGAGCACGTTCCTCTCGACGGGCGAGCTCAAGGCACTGCTACTGGCGACGGGGAGGTACTTCCGCGAGAACAGGCCCTCGCTTCGCACGCTCTCCGCGAAGATCGCCGCCGTGCGCGCCGAGGAGGAGCGCAGGCCCATCCCCGACCTCGTCGCCCCCGACGCCGCGGCGGCGGAGGCGGCTTCGTCGAAGATCGCCGGTGCTCTCCGCGCCGACTTCGACCCGAAGTTCGGGGGCTTCGGCGATCCGCCCGAGTTCTCCGAGAAGTTCCCCTTCCCGGAGGGGATCGCCTTCGCGCTGGCGCGCGCCTCCCGCGGGGACGCGCGGTTCCGATCGATCGTGGAGGCGACGATCGCGGGTCTCACCCGGGGAGCTCTGCGGGATCCGCTCGCCGGCGGCTTCCACCGGTTCAGCGCATCGCGTGACTGGTCGGAGCCGCACATGGAAAAGCTGCTCGCGGTGAATGCGACGATCCTCGATACGCTCTCCCAGACGAGCGCCGCCGGCATCGCGCGCGGCGACGCGGCGCCGGCGGCGGCGGAGACGCTCGCCTGGATGCGCCGGACGCTCGCGATCCCGGGCAGCCCGCTCCTCGCCTCCGCGCAGGATTCGGGCACGACGCGGCGGGGAGCGGCCTTCGAGGAAGGCGTGGCGTACACCTGGACGCGCGCCGAGATCGAAGCCGCTCTCGCGCCCATGACCCCCGGCGATCGCGCGATGGTGATGGCGCATTTCGGCTTCGGCAGCGCCCCGGCCGGGGAGGGCGCATCGGTGCGGCGCCCACCCCGCCTGACGGCGGACGTCCGGACGATCGCGACGCGCATGAAAACGCGGCCCGATGCCGTTGAGGCGGCGCTGGAGAAGGGCACGTCGCTCCTTCGCGCAGCGGCCGCGGCGCGAAAGCAGCCCGAAGTCTTCCGCACGCCCTACACCGACGCGAACGCACAGGCGGTCTCGGCCTTCCTCGCGGCGGCGGGCGCCCTCGGAAAGCCCGACGCCGACGGCGCCGCCATCGCGATCCTCTCGACCCTGTGGAGGGAGCGGTGGGTGGAGGGCACCGGCCTGCGGCACGAGGCGGGCGCGGGGGGAGTCCCGGCGGGAGGGCTTCTGCGCGATCACCTCGCGATGCTCGCCGCTTGCCTCGATGCCTACGAGGCCACCGGCAATTCTGCGTGGCTCGATCGCGCGGAGGCGATCGCCGGGATCATGGAGAAGCGCTTTCTCGACGCCCGCCACGGGACCTACCTGGACATCGCGCCGCGCAGCCCCGGCCCCGACGTCCCCTCGCCCCTCACGCGGGGGCGGGCCGTGCTGGCCGAGAACGCCGTCGCGGCGCTCGCGCTCACGCGCTTGGCCGTGCACCGGGACGCCCTCGCGCATCGGGCGCGCGCGGGAACGCTGCTCGCCTGGTGCCTCACGCAGACCGAGGCCTACGGGCGTCACGCGGCGGAGGTCGGGATCGCGCTAGAGCGGATCCGGCAGCCGCCCCTCGCCATCCTCCTGTGGGCGGGACCCGGGACGCCTGCCCGAAAGGCGATGCTGCTCGCGGCCCGGGGCGTGTATGACCCGGGACGGGTGATCCTCCCGCTTGATCCGGCCCGTGACGCCGCGGCCCTCGGGCGGTTCGGGGCGGCGGTGCCGCCCGATCCGTCGGTCCTCGTCTGCCGCCCGCGCGGCGCGTCCGCGCCGGAGAAGACGCCGACCGGCTGCGCGGCGCCGATCCGTCCCGGCGGCGATCTTGCGGTTGCCATACGCGGGGCCGCCGCGACACTCGCGCCGTGACGGCCGAATCGCGCGTCGTCGTCTTCGCGAAGGCCCCGGTGCCGGGTCAGGTGAAGACCCGCCTCGCGGCGAAGCTCGGGACCGATGCCGCGACGCGTATCTACCGCGCGCTCGTCGCCGACACCCTCCGGTCGGTCTTCACCGCGCCCGGCCTCGCCGGAACCCTGGCATGCGCCCCCGGACCCGACGGGTTCCTCTCCGATCTCGCGGCGCGCCGGGGGCTGGATCTCGATTCGCAGCGCGGCCCGGGGCTCTTCGAGCGGTTGTGCGACGCGACCCACGCGGCGCGGGCGAAGGGTGCCGGGCGCGTCCTGTTCATCGGGAGTGACACGCCGACCCTGCCGCGCGCCTTCATCGATCACGCGCTGGAGCGGGCAGCGGCGGGTGTGGACGTGGTCTTCGGCCCGAGCGACGACGGCGGCTACACGCTCGTCGCCCTCGGGCCGCGCGTGGAGCCCGAGGTCCTCTTCCGCGACGTCCCCTGGGACAACGACCGGGCTCTGGCGGTCACGCGCGCCAACGCCGAGCGCGCCGGCTGGCGCGTCGCGTACGTTCCGACCTGGTACGACGTCGACGATTCCGCCGACCTCGAATACCTCCGGGGTCACCTCGCCTTCCTCGACCCCGTCGATCCGGGTGGCGCGCCGGAGACGCGGCAGGTGCTCGCGGGCCTCCCTCGCCGTCCCAATTGACAGCCGTCGCGCCTCCCTGCTAAAGCGGACGAGGCCACAGGCCGATCGGTAATAGAGCCGGATCGGAGCCGACACCATCGACCAGGATGGCCGCGCCACCGGCGGGCGCGGAGAGCGAGGTGGCCATGCGGGTTCGGGCGCTCGGCGTTTCGGGGGGAGAGGTCCCCGGCCGCGGCCTCACCAGCTTCCTTGTGGGCGAGCGGCTCGCGCTCGACGCGGGCCACCTCACCGCCTCGCTCGTGCTCGAGGCCCAGGCCGCGCTGGACGCGATCCTCCTCAGCCACGCCCATCTCGATCACGTGAAGGACGTGGCCTTCCTCGCCGACAACCTGATCGGCCTTCGTGATCGCCCGCTCGTCGTCGCCGGCATCCCGCCGGTGCTCGACGCGATCCGCGCCCATCTGCTGAACGACGTGATCTGGCCCGACTTCACGCGGCTCCCGACGCCCGACGCGCCGGTCCTGCGCCTGCAGCCCCTGGCGGAAGGCCACACCGCGATGGTGGCCGGCTACAAAGTGCGCCCCATCGCGGTCGATCATGTGGGGCCCGGCGTGGGTTACCTCGTGAGCCGCAACGGCCGGACGCTCGTCTGGTCGGGCGACACCGGGCCCACGGAGGCGCTGTGGAAGGGCGTGCGCGAGGCCCGCGGGGTGGGCGCCGTGATCCTCGAGGTCTCCTTCCCGAATCGCATGCACGAGATCGCGCGCATCTCCGGGCACCACACCCCGGCCACGTTCCGGGCCGAGCTGGACAAGATCGGTCTGCCGAACGTGCCCGTGTACGTGACGCACGTGAAGGCCGGTTGTCTCGAGGAGGTGTCCCGCGAGATCGACGCGCTCGGCCTCCCCGGCCTGCGCATCCTCTCACCGGGCGACGTGATCGACGTCTGACGGGAATGGTTCGCGGCGAAGTAGCCTTCGCGTCGGGAGGGTGAGGAACGTTTTCAGAGTCGGCGCGCGCTTCGCGCGAGACCTCCGGCCGAGCCCCGGCGGGTGATCGATGGTCTGGTTCCGCAAAGCCGGCGTCGCGCAGAAGAACCCCCGGAACAAGCCCGAGGTCGAGGGCGACTGGTCGCGCTGCCCGTCCTGCAGCGAGATCGTCTTCACCCGCGCGCTGGAAAAGAACCTCCGGGTCTGCCCCCGCTGTGACTTCCACTTCCGCATCCACGCCGCCGAGCGCGTCCACATGATCCTCGACGAGGGATCCTTCGCGGAGTACGACCGGACGCTCGAGTCCACCGATCCGCTGCGTTTCCGCGACACCGCCCGTTACCGCGACCGCCTCCGCAAGATGAAGAAGGAGATCGGCAGCCAGGAGGCGGTGATCTGCGGAGAGGGGAAGGTGATGGGCAAGCGCGCCCTCTTCGCCTTCTTCGAGATGGAGTTCATGGGCGGGAGCATGGGGAGCGTCGTCGGCGAGAAGGTGACGCGCCTCGTCGAGCGCGGCGTGGCGGAGCGCACGCCCGTCGTGATCTTCACCGCGTCCGGAGGCGCCCGGATGCAGGAGGGGATCCTCTCGCTCATGCAGATGGCCAAGGTGGCGGCGGCGCTGGGGCGGCTTCGCTTCTCGTCGGTGCCCTACCTCGCGGTCCTCACCGATCCGACCACCGGGGGCGTCTGCGCCAGCATGGGGATGCTCGGCGACGTGATCCTCGCGGAGCCCGGGGCGCTCATCGGTTTCGCAGGTCCCCGGGTGATCGAGGAAACGATCGGGACGCCGCTTCCGCCGGGCTACCAGGCCTCCGAGTCGCTGCTCGCCCGCGGGTTGATCGATCGCGTGGTCCACCGCCGCGACCTGCGCGCCACGGTCGCCCGCCTGATCGATCTGCTCGCCCCACCTCCGGCGCCGATCCGGACGGCCTAAAGGCCCCTTGCCCGATCCCTCGCTCCCGATCCACGATGCCTCCGCCATGACCAGACGCCGCGTAAGCCGATCGACCCTCGATGAAGCGCTCGCGTACCTCTACGGGCTGCGCCGCTTCGGGATGCGGCTGGACCTCGAGGTCCCACGCCGCCTGCTAGATCGTCTCGGATCGCCCCAGGGCGCCTACCGGATCGTCCACGTCGCCGGATCGAACGGGAAGGGCAGCACCGCGGCATTCACCGAATCGATCCTCCGCGCCGCGGGGCTGCGCACGGGACTGTACACGTCGCCTCACCTCGTCGACTTCACCGAGCGCATTCGTGTGGACGGGCGTCCGATCGGGGCCCGGGCGCTCGCGGGCCTCGTGTCGGGCGTGCGGCCGCACGTTCCCGAGGCGGCCCGCCGCGCGGGCCGGCCGGCCACGTTCTTCGAGATCACGACCGCGATGGCCCTGCTTCACTTCGCGCAGGCGAAGGTGGACATCGCCGTGATCGAGACGGGGCTCGGCGGGCGGTTCGACGCCACGAACGTCCTTCGGCCCGACCTGTGCGCGATCACGCCGATCGCGCTGGAGCACCAGAAGCAGCTCGGGCCGACGCTCGGGGCCATCGCGCGGGAGAAGGCGGGGATCCTGAAGCGCGGCGTTCCGGCCGTCTCGGCCGCGCAGGGGAAGGCGGCGAGGGGAGCGCTCGCGCAGCGCGCGCGGGCCGTCGGCGCGCCGCTCGCGTTTCTCGGCCGCGATTTCCACGCGAGGACGGTGGCGGAGGGGATCTTCGACTACGAGGGGCTCACGCTCCGGCTGTCCGGCCTCCGGTGCGGGCTCGCAGGGTCTTACCAGATCGGCAACGCGGCCCTGGCCCTGGCCGCCTGCGAGCGGCTCGCGGAATCGGGCGTGGCGATCGGGACGGAAGCCCTGCGCCGCGGCGTGGCGAGGGCACGCTGGCCGGGGCGGCTCGAGATCCTGCGTCGCGATGGCTCGGGACGGCCCCTCGTCGTCCTCGACGGCGCCCACAACCCGGCCGCGGCGCGGGCGCTCACGCAGGCACTGCCGCGCGCGTTCTCCTACCGGCGACTGATTCTCGTGACCGCCGCGATGGCGGACAAGGACCTCGGCGCCCTGGCCCGCGCCCTCTCGCGCGAGGTCCTGCGCACCGGCGGCGTCGTCATCGCGACGGCACCGGCCTTCGAGCGGGCCGCCGAGCCCCGTCGATTTGCGGATCACTTTCGCCGGGCCGGCGCGCGAGCAGTCGCCCTGCGGACGGTACCCGCCGCCGTCGACGCGGCGCTGGCAAGGGCGCGAGCGGGGGATCTCGTCGTCGTGGCCGGCTCGCTCTACCTTGCTGGAGAGGCGCGAGCGTATCTTCTTCCGGCGGGCAAACGCAAACCCGTGATGCCGGGGCCGGTGTGATCGCCGGCCGAATCGTGATCCGTGACGACGGGACAGGGAGGGAGACCCGATGACGAACTCGCAGCCGCCTGTCGAGGTGATCGGGATCGATCACATCTACGTCGCCGTGCGCGATTTCGCGCGGTCGGAGGCCTTCTACGACCGGGTGATGCTCGGGGTGCTGGGGTTCCGGAAGGGGACGCTCGCGGTCGGGGGAGAGCCGCACCGCCACTACTACAACCGCCACTACGGCTTCTCGATCCGCCCCGCGCGCCCCGGGACTCCGGACCACGATCCCTACGCGCCCGGGCTGCACCACTTCTGCTTCCGTGTGGCCGACGAAGCGGCGGTGGACCGGGCGGCGGCGGCGCTCAGGGCGACCGGCGTCGACGCGTCGGCGCCCCGACTCTACTCCGAGTACTTTCCCGACTACTACGCGACCTTCTTCACCGATCCCGACGGCATCCGGCTCGAGATCACGAACTTCCGGGAAGAGCGTCGCCGGAGGATGTTCGAACCAGCTCCCCCTTGATGACGATGACGTCGGGCGCGGGTCGCAGGCTCGTCACGATCGCGGGAGCCCCGTTCACGCGCTCGGCGAGATACTTGATGAAGCCCAGGCTGATGAACCGGAGGACATCGGGGAACGCGGCGGCCTCCGTGATCTCAATCGTGAAACCACCGGCCTCGCCGCCGTTCGGCTCGTAGGTCCACTTCGTGAAGTTCAGGGCGATCTGCGTCATGCTGATCAGGACTTTTCCTGAGCGGGAGCCGGCTTTCTCACCGGCGATTACGAACGGGTTGTAGACGGATGTCGAGAAGAATGTCTTCGCGACCCGGCTCCCGACCTTCTCGAGGTAGGCCTGATCGCCCCCTCCATCGGCCTCGGCCGCGATCTCGATCAATCTCCCGCAAGTCTCGATCGGGTACCAGAGCCCCGGGAGGATGTCCCCGTTGAAAATCTTCAGGTCCCCGGGCGTGAGTCGTTGAGGGAGATCTGCCTCGCGGATGAGGCCCGACTGCATCACGCGGCGCACGCCCTCCGCAGCGAGCTGGAGCGCTACACCCTTGATGGAAGGAATCATCGTGCCGCCTCCGTGCGATATTTATCGGCGCGGGCGGCTTCCCGCTTGAAGGGGCGGACTCGCCCGGGTGGACCGCCGCTGGGAGAAGGGCGCGCGAGAGCCGCGCCTCGGCCGGCGAAGCGACTGCCGGGCATTCCTGAGAAGCCGGCGGGCCCGAAACCCCTTGCAACCCCGCGTTTCCTCTGATATCAAGGGAGCCCCAGACATTCCCTCCCCCCCGATCCGCGACCGGCGCAGGGGGCGCCGGACGAGGCGGGTCCAATCCATCCCGATCTGGAAAGACGAGCGAGCCCCATGGCACCCTGCCGAGCGCCCCGTCTCGCCACGCGCGCAATCCTGCTTCTCCTGGTTGCGGCGCTGTTTCTGCCCGCGTTCGCCCGGGCGCAGGGGAGCCTTCCGGCCGGCCTCTCGAAGAGCAAGAAGCTGCCGCTGGACATCACCGCCGACCAGATCGACTACCTCTCGAAGGACAGCGTGTACACGGCCGAGGGGAACGTGAAGATCACCCAGAAGGGGCGCCGGCTCAACGCCAACTGGGTGATGCTCGACGTGGACTCGCGGATCGGCGTGGCGAGCGGAAACGTGCGGCTGTCCGACGGGAAGGACGTCATCGCGAGCGACTTCATGGAATTCAACATCGACACCCTCGTGGGTGTCATCTACCGGGGCCGGTTCGACGCGAAGGAGACCGGCTTCAAGATCACCGGCAACGAGATCCGCAGGCTGGCCGACAAGGAATACCGCCTGGACGAGGGGACCTTCACGACCTGCGACTGCGGTCCCGGGAACGTGCCTTCCTGGCGGATCGAGGGCGACCGCGTGGACGTGACGGTGGACGGCTACGCGAAGGTGCGCGGGACGAAATTCAAGATTCGCGACGTTCCGGTGGCCTACATCCCCTACGGGATCTTCCCGGTGAAGACGACGCGGCAGTCGGGTCTGCTGTTCCCGGCCATCGGGAACTCCAGCCGCAACGGCTTCGAATTCAACCTGCCCTACTACTGGGCGATCAGCGAGAACACGGACGCGACCTTCTACCAGGACCTTCTGTCCAAGCGCGGCCTCAAGGAAGGGGTCGAGTTTCGCTACATCTTCCAGCCGGAGACCTACGGGCAGGCGAACTTCTGGTACCTGCACGACAACGACGTGAACAGCTCGGACCCCTTCGGGCCCGACCGCTGGGCCGTGCGATGGGAAGCGCTGCAGCAGCTCCCCGGGGGCATCCGGGGCCGGGCCGACGTCCAGAATGTCAGCGACAACGAGTACGTGATCGACTTCCACGACGTCGGCCGGGACTCCTCCCGCTACCTCGAGTCGCGCGGGCAGATCTACAAGCCCTGGGACGCGGGGATCGTGGCGCTCGGGGCGATCCACGGGGACGACCTCCAGAGCCCGGACAACCTCGACCGTGACAAGGTCGTGCTGAACCGGTACCCCTACCTGAACGCGAATCTGATGGACCAGAAGGCCTTCGATTCGCCCCTGCGCTTCGAGTGGGACTCTTCCTTCGTGAATTTCCACCACGCCGAGAATCCGAAGGACGCCTACCCCAGCCTCAGCGGGGGGCCGGGTAACGGGGTGTTCCTCGACACCGGCGTGGATGCGCTCTTTGACCCACAGGAGCCGGGCTTCGTGGTCAACGACCCGACCCTGGGCGACCCCCACGGGGACGACGACCGCCGCGTGGTGAAGGGCTTGCAGCCCTATCCGATCAACCCCCCCGGCGATCCCGACCTGACGTTCGTGAACCCCAGCGCCACGGAAGGGGACGGCCTGTTCCAGGAGGGTGAGATCCTCGCCAACGCGGGACAGCGGGTCGATCTCTACCCGCGTGTGTCCCTTCCCATGCATGCGGGGAAGTACCTGAACGTGCGCCCCGAGCTGGGTTTCCGGGAGACGATGTGGGAGTCCAGCGACTTCAGGGACTCGACCACCCACCGGGACCTCGTCACGGGGCGCCTCCAGTTGACGAGCCAGATCGAGAAGGAAAGCGGCTCGCCGCTGGCCCGCTGGGAATCGATCCGGCACGTCATGAAGCCGGAGTTCGATCTGATCACGATCCAGGGGAGCAACGACGACCCGCCGGGTGACAATCCGCAGGAGCGCGCGATGAACCTCGCGCGAATCGATCACCCGATCTTCGTGCCGCCCGGGAGCACGAACGAGTCCCGCCTGCGGTACTTCGCCTTCGACAACGTCCTGCAGGACCAGTCGGACGTGATCCCGGACCAGACGATCGTCTTCTACGGCGTGGAGCACGATTTCTACGCGAAGGATGCGGACGAGTCGGGCACGACGAGGCGGCTCCTCAGGCTCCGGACGGGATCGGCGCACGATTTCCAGAACAGCAACACGGCGAACTGGGTGGGAGAGGCGACGCTGGATCCGACGGACAACCTCTCGTTCTACAGCGACGGGACCTACAACGGCGGGATCAGCCGGCTCGACAAGTTCAGCATCGGCGGGTCCGTGAAGGACAACCGAGGCGACTACCTCAAGCTCGGGTACCGGCTCTCCAAGAGCTTCGCGCCCGGCTTCGAGGACTTCGTCGGCAATCCGGATTTCAACGGCTTCAAGTCGAGCTTCGACGAGATCAGCGAGGTCAATACGAACCTCCGCCTGCGCCTGCTCTCCAACGTCGACTTTCTCTACCGATCCAACTACTCGCTCAACGTGAAGGAGGTCCTCAACCAGGCCTACTCGATCATCTACCGGTCGAAGTGCGACTGCTGGGCCGCCAACCTGTCGGTCATCGACAACACCCGCGCCGGGGACACCCAGGTGCGCTTCCTCGTGGACCTGAAGGGACTCGGCACCATCGGCAACGCCGGCGGCTCCACCGGCCCCTGATCAGGGGCCCCGCCCGAACGCAGGCCGCCCGGGGCCCGTACCCCGGGCGTTGTTTTTTTGTTATCCTCCCCCGCCACACCCTGCCTGCCCATCGACGGACCCACGCGAGGGCTGAAAAGGCCGACGGGGCCCTGCGCTGCGCGAGGGCCGGAAGAATCCATCATGTACGTTCCCACCCTTGACGAGTTCAGAAGACTTTCCACCCAGGGAAACCTCATTCCCGTCTACCGCGACATTGCCGGCGACATGGACACGCCTGTCTCCGCATTCCGGAAGATCGATCGGGGCGGGCACGCGTTCCTGCTCGAATCGGTGGAGGGGGGCGAGAAGTGGGGGCGGTACAGTTTCCTCGGCGCCGATCCGACGCTGATCTTCCGCAGCCGGGGAAGCGAGGTCGAGATCGTGGAGGGCGGGCGGGTCCGCCGGGAGCCCGTGGGACGCGATCCGCTGGAGAACCTCGAGCGGCTGCTCGGGGCCTACCGGCCCGTGAAGGTTCCCGGCCTGCCCCGCTTCTTCGGCGGGGCCGTGGGATACCTCGCCTACGACCTGGTTCGCTTCTTCGAGCGCCTTCCGGACCGGAACCCCGACACCCTGGGGCTCTACGACACGTACCTCGTCCTCACGGACACGCTGGTCATCTTCGACAACGTGCGGCACCGGATCAAGGTCGTGCACAACACGCACCTCCCGGAGGGAGCCGATCCCGACGAGGTCTATGCCCGCGCGACGCTTCGAATAGACGAGCTGGTCGGCCGCCTGAAGCAGCCGCTCCCGCCCGAGAAGCTGGAGGCCGTGCGGGAAGCCCCGGCCGTCGCGTCCAACTTCACGAAAGAGGCCTTCTGCGAGGCCGTGAAGCGCGCCAAGGAGTACGTGGTGGCCGGGGATGTGATCCAGGTGGTCCTCTCCCAGCGCCACACGATGACCCTTCAGGTCGATCCCTTCCACATCTACCGCCTGCTCCGATCCGTGAACCCGTCCCCCTACATGTTCTTCCTGCGCCAGGAGGGGCACACCCTCGTCGGGTCGTCCCCGGAGGTGCTCGCGCGACTGGAGGACGGGGTCGTGGAGGTGCGCCCCATCGCGGGCACGCGCCGTCGGGGGAAGGATGAGGAGGAGGACCATCGTCTGGAGGCCGAGCTGCGGGCCGATCCGAAGGAGGTGGCCGAGCACGTGATGCTGGTCGACCTTGGACGCAACGACGCGGGGCGGGTGGCGAAGGCGGGGACGGTGCGTGTGAACGAGCTTCTCGTGGTGGAGCGGTACTCGCACGTGATGCACCTGGTCTCCAACGTTCGCGCCGAGCTCGCGCGGGGCAGGAACGCCTTCGACGTGATCCGCGCGGTCTTCCCGGCCGGCACGCTCTCCGGAGCGCCGAAGATCCGGGCGATGGAGATCATCGACGAGCTGGAGAACGTGCGCCGCGGCCCCTATGGGGGCGCCGTGGGATACTTCGGATACGGCGGGAACATGGACACGGCCATCACGATCCGGACCGTCGTGATCAAGGACGGGAAGATCCATCTGCAGGCCGGGGCGGGGATCGTCTACGACAGCGACCCGGAGCGGGAATATCAGGAGACCGTGGACAAGGGGCGCGCGCTGGTGACGGCCATCGATCTGGCGCGGGAGGGCCTGGATTGAGTGACGCGGCGACACATCCGACGTGGCGTTCCCGGATCCTCCGCGGGGCCTTCCTGGCTCTGCTGGCCGGTGTGGCGGAGGCTTCCGTGGTCCTCCTGCGGGCGCGGCCCATCGCGGAGGTGGACTCCTGGGGCCGCCTCTGGGGCATGGCCTTCGGCGCGGGCGCGATGGGGGCGCTCCTGTTCTTCCCGGGGATCGCGGCTCTCGAGCTGGCCGCGCTCCAGGCGGGGCGCTTCGCCGCGCGCGGGCGTACCCCGGCCATCGGCCGCGTCACGGCCGCGGTCCTCTGGGGCGCGGGTGGGCTGGCGGCGGCCCTCTGGGTCATGTCCTGGTACGAGCGATTCCATGCCGGGAGCGTGGCGCTCCCGCTCGCCGTGGCCGCCCTCGGCCTCGTCGCGCTCGCATGGATCACCCGTTCGCCGAAGACGTGGATCCGGCGCGCGGCCGGCGCGTCGGCGCTCGCGGGTGCCGCCGCCGCCATCGTCGTGGATGCCAGGACCGCCTTCGGCCAGTACCCGACCTTTCACGTCGCCGTGCAGTGGCTCGTGCTCCTCGTGGCCGCGGAGGCGCTACGCGCGCTGGGCCCGATCCGATGGCCGGGCACCCTCGTGCCGAGCAAGAGCCTCGTCGCCGCCACCGCCTGCGCCGCGATCCTCATGCCGCTCCACTGGGAGTTCGGGCCGACGAGCGGGACGCGGGGGATGGTGCGCGGTCTCGGCTGGATGACGCTCCCGCGCACGCAGCTCTTCCACGAGGCGCCGCTCAACCCCGGCTGCAGCGATCCCGCCGCGCTGGCCGAACTGCCCGAGGAGGCCCGCGCCGCCGCGTTCCTGAAATACGCGCACCTGGGTCCCCTCCGGCGCGACCTCGGGGGGCGGAACTTCGTCCTCCTGGTGATGGACGCCGTGCGCGCCGACCGGCTCGCGGCCTACGGCGGCAGCGGGCTCACGCCGAACCTGGACGCGCTCGGGGAGAGCTCGGTCGTCTTCGGAAACGCCTACGGGTCGTCGTCCGGGACGATCGGCACGGTGGGCGCGATGTTCTGCCTCTCGCCGCCGTCCTGGACGGAGATGACGACGCAGCAGGTCTTCTGGCGTGCGAAGCTCCGGCCGGAATGCACGACCATCGCCGAGCGGCTCGCGGCGCGAGGCTACCGCACGCGGTCGCACCTGCACTACTACGTCGCGGGGACCCTGGCGGGGGACTCGGGCTACCTGCAGGGGTTCGAGTCCGTGCAGACCGGCAAGACGGACGCCCAGGTGATCTCGGCGGCGCTGGAAGATCTGCGTGGGGCCCACGGGACGGATCGACGCCCGTCGTTCCTGTGGATCCAGCTCGGGCAGGCCCATCATCCCTACGTCCCGTCGCCGCCCTTCGCGCCGAAGAAGAAGACCGAGGAAGCGCGCTACGACGCCGCGGTGCGGAGCGTGGACGCCGCCGTGGGGGATCTCGTGCGGGGCCTCAAGCAGCAGGGCCTGTGGCGCAAGACCGTTCTCGTCGTGATGTCCGATCACGGCGAGGAGTTCGGTGAGCACGGCGGGTGGCATCACAACCGGGCCCTCTACGACGAGTCGATCCGGGTGCCGCTGCTCGTGCACGACCCGCGCGTCCGGCCGCGCCGCGTGGAGGACGACGTCTCTGTGAGCGATCTCGGGGCCTGGCTCCTCTGGGAGCGGCGCGGCGTGCCCGACCCGGACGTGGTGGCGCGCGTGGCGAGCTCGGCGGGGCGGCTGTACGGCGCTCTGGGCGACGTGCGGGTCTCGGAGCTGCTCTCCAACACGGGGGTCCAGGTCTCGCTCGTGCGGGGTCCCCGCAAGGCGGTGCGCAACCTCTCGGGGAAGTACGACGAGCTTTACGATCGGACCTGGGATCCGGGCGAGCGGCGCAATCTCGTGGAATCGGAGCCCGGCGACGAGCTGATCGCGGACCTCGACCGCTACGAGGCGATCCGCCGTTGCACGCGGCGGGCGCAGATCATGCCGATCCGGGGCGGCGCGACGCGGAGCGCCGCGGCGAAGTAGGCAGGCCCGCGCTGGAGAGCCCCATGCTCCTCATGATCGACAACTACGACTCCTTCACCTACAACCTCGTCCAGTACCTGCTGGAGCTGGGCGAGGACGTGAAGGTCGAGCGCAACGACGCCATCTCGCTCGAGGATATCGGGCGGATGCGCCCGGACCGGATCGTGATCTCGCCGGGCCCCCGCACGCCCAGGGAGGCCGGCGTGAGCGTGCCGCTGGTCCTGCGCTTCGCGGGCGAGATCCCGATCCTCGGCGTCTGCCTCGGCCACCAGTCCATCGGCGCCGCCTTCGGCGGCGACATCGTGGGCGCGAAGCGCATCATGCACGGCAAGACCTCCACCATCACCCACGACGGACGGGGCGTCTTCCGCGGCATCCCCAACCCCTTCGAGGCGACCCGCTACCACTCGCTCGTCGTGTCGGAGAGGAGCCTTCCCGCCTGCCTCGAGATCTCGGCTCGATCGGAGGACGGCGAGATCATGGGGCTCCGCCATCGCGAGCAGGCGGTGGAGGGAATCCAGTTCCACCCCGAGTCGATACTCACCCTCGTGGGCAAGGACTTGCTGCGCAACTTCCTCGAGTCGTCCCGCGCATGATCCGCGACGCCCTCGCCCGCCTCGTCCAGCGCGAGGACCTTCCCGCCGACGTGATGGCCGCCGTCATGGACGAGATCATGGACGGCGAGGCCACCCCCGCCCAGATTGCCGCCTTCGCCACCGCGCTCCGGATGAAGGGAGAGACCGTGGACGAGCTGGCCGCCGCGGCCGGGCGGCTGCGCGCCCGCGCGCTCCGAATCGAGCCGCCCGCGGATCTCATGGTCGTCGACACCTGCGGCACCGGCGGCGACGGCGCCTCGAGCTTCAACATCTCCACCACCGCGGCCTTCGTCCTGGCCGGCGCCGGCATCCCCGTCGCCAAGCACGGAGGCCGCGCGGTCTCGAGCCGCGCCGGATCGGCCGACGTGCTCGAGGCGCTCGGCGCGCGGATCGATCTGGGCCCCGAGGGGGCGCGGCGCTGCCTGGAGGAGGTGGGCATCTGCTTTCTCTTCGCCCCCGGCTACCACGAATCGATGCGGCACGCGGCCTCCGCCCGACGCGAGATGGGGGTTCGGACCTTCTTCAACCTGCTCGGTCCGCTCGCCAGTCCCGCGGGCGCCCGGCACCAGCTCCTCGGCGTGTACGCGGAGGGGTTGACGGAGACCCTCGCGCGCGTGCTCGCGCGGCTGGGAGCGGAGCGCGCCTGGGTTGTCTGGGGCGAGGGGGGCCTCGACGAGGTGACGGCCGCGGGGCGTACGCGCGTGGCGGAGGTTTCCGGGGGCGTGGTACGATGCTTCGACCTCGTGCCCGAGGACTTCGGGCTCCCCCGCGGGCAGATCAAGGACTATCAGGGGGGCGACGCCGTGCGGAACGCGGCGATTCTCCGGGAAGTGCTCTCGGGCGAGCCCGGCCCGCGGCGCGATGTCGTCGTGGCGAACGCGGCGGCCGCCCTGGTCGTGGCGGGACGCGCCCGCGACCCGAAGCACGGGGCGGCGCTTGCGGCGGCCGCGCTCGATCGCGGCGAGGCCCTGAAGAAGCTCGAGATGCTGATCCGCTTCGCCGCCTGAGGGGCGGCTCCGATGACGATCCTCGACGAAATCCTCCGGCACACGCGCGAGGAGGTCGCTCGGGCCCGGCGGCAGGACCCGTTCGATCCCTGGCCGCCTCCCGCCGGCCTCCCGATCCTGCGTGACTTCCGCGGGGCGCTGGTGGCGCCCGGCGCGTTCCGCGTGATCGCGGAGGTCAAGAAAGCTTCCCCGAGCCGCGGCGTGATCCGCGCGGACTTCGATCCCGTTCGCATCGCCGAGACCTACGCCCGCCACGGGGCGGCGGCCCTCTCGGTGCTCACCGACGAGAAGTATTTCCAGGGACGGATCGAGTTCCTCGCGCGGATTCGCGAGACCGTGCCGCTCCCGATCCTCCGGAAGGACTTCGTGATCGACCCCTGGCAGCTCCGCGAATCGCGGGCGCGGGGCGCCGACGCGATCCTCCTCATCGCCGCCGCGCTCACGCCGGGCGATCTGCGCGCGCTTCACGCCGAGGCGCGCCGCCTCGGCCTCGACGTGCTCGTGGAGGTGCACGATGAGCCGGAGCTGGTCGCCGCGGTGGAGGCGGGCGCGGAGATCTTCGGGATCAACAACCGGGATCTCCGGACCTTCGAGGTGACTCTCGAGACCACGCGGCGCCTCGCGCCGAAGATCCCGGCCGGTGCCGTCGGCGTCTGCGAGAGCGGTATCCACACGAGGAACGATCTGGACGAGATGGTGCGCTGCGGGATCCGCTGCTTCCTGATCGGCGAGTCGCTGATGTCGGCGCCCGATCCGGGCGCCAGGCTTGCCGAGTTGATCGGCGGCGAAGGGAAGGCCGGATGAGGCCCTTTCATGTGAAGATCTGCGGTATCACGCGGCTGGAGGACGCGCTGGCGGCGGCCAAGGCGGGCGCCGATTCGATCGGGCTGAACTTCTACCCGAAGTCCCCGCGGCACATCGATCCCGCCCGCGCGGCGGAGATCGTCCGGGCGCTCCCCGAGGGCGTGGAAGCGGTCGGTGTCTTCGTGAACGACCCCCCGGAGAGAGTGAACGCCATCGCGGAGCAGGCGGGTCTCCACATGGTGCAGCTCCACGGCGAGGAATCGCCGGACGACGCGGACCGGATCCATCTCCCCGTGATCAAGGCCCTGCGCCTGCGCGGCGAGGACGACATCGCCTCGGCCGAGCGCTACCGGGTGGACATCTATCTGCTCGACACGCCGTCGGAGGACTTCGGCGGCACCGGGAAGACCCACGACTGGACGCTCGCGGCGAAGGCCTGCCGCCGCCTGCGTGCGTTCCTCGCCGGGGGTCTGACGCCCGACAACGTCGCCGCGGCCGTGCGCGCCGTGAACCCCTACGGCGTCGACGTCGCGGGCGGCGTCGAGAGTGCCCCGGGGATCAAGGATCCGGCGAAGATCGCAGCGTTCATCCAGGCCGCGCGGGAGGCGGCGCGGGCGGTACGGGGGGAGGATTCTTGAACCCCAAGCGCGCATCCTCGCCCGACGCCACCGGCCACTTCGGCCGGTTCGGGGGGAGGTACGTGCCGGAGACGCTCATGCCGGCGCTGCTCGATCTCGAGAAGCGCTACGCGGAGGTGGCGTCCGATCCGGTATTCCACCGGGAGCTGGAGGGATATCTCAAGCACTACGTCGGGCGGCCGACGCCGCTCTATCTTGCGCGGCGGATGAGCGCGGATCTGGGGGGCGCGAAGATCTACCTGAAGCGCGAGGATCTCGCCCACACGGGCGCCCACAAGATCAACAACACGCTCGGCCAGGTGCTTCTGGCCCGCAAGATCGGGAAGCGGCGGATCACGGCGGAGAC
>JBGPLH010000013.1:0-19641 GCA_041486365.1 Thermodesulfobacteriota bacterium
GACGAACGAGCCACACCGGCTCATCGCCGCATCCGTCGGTGTGGCCGTTCCGAAGGACGACTCGCATTACGGCTACCTTTCCGAGCACCACAGCTACGGCGAGACCGACCAGAAGGCGGGCGACTACGCGGAGGACCTCGCCGCGGAGATGCTCGCGACGGTGCTCGGCGTTCCCTTCGACGCCAACAAGAACTACGACGAGCGGAAGGATACCTGGAAAATTTCCGGCGAGATCGTCAAGACGATGAACGTCACCCAGTCGGCGATCGGCGACAAGAGCGGCCTGTGGACCACGGTGGTGGCCGCCGCCGTCCTGATCCCCTAGGCGATCGGGCACGCCGGTCGGAGTCGTCCTGTTTCGCGGCGGGCGCGTTTCCTCGCGCGTCCGCCGCGCCGTTTTTCCGGGACTGGAAACACCCGCCCGGGGATCCCGATCCCTTCTCTTGAGGAGAGCGGCGCCATCATCCGGCATCGATCGCAGCGAAACGTCGGGCTCGCCGCGGCGGCGCTCGTCGCGCTGGCGCTGGCGGCCGGCTGCAAACCCGAGATCAAGCCGGGGCAGGAAGCGCTTCTGCGCGCGGCCTGGAAGCGCCGCTTCGCGGGCGAGATCGTCGCGGCCGGGCTGAACGGCGCCGGCACGCTCGTCCTGGTCGCCACCACGCGGGGTTCGAAGGGGCGCGGAGACGACCGGATCGTCGCCGTCGACGAGAAGGGAACGATCGCCTGGCAGCAGATCCTCGACCGCAAGGTCGTGGACCTCGGCGTTTCCGGCGAAGGGACGCTCATCGTCGCGTCGCTCGCCGACGGGTCGCTTCGCGCGTGGAATGCCGACGGCGATTCCCTCTGGGAGGTTCCCTGTGGCGCGGCGGCGAGTCTCTCCGCGTCCGGCAATCTGATCGCGTGCCACGGTGAAGGCGGCGATACCGGAACAGGCGAGGCGCTCGTGGTCCTGGACGCCCAGGGACGGCGCCGCTGGACCTTCGACGACCCGGCCGGAATGTGGGACCTCGACGTGTCCGATGCGGGCGACGGCGTCGTGGGGCTCACCCAGGCGGGAAAGATCTTCGCCCTCGACGCGCGGGGACGTGTTGCCTGGACACATGCGCTGGGGCCGGTGCTCGGGGCGGTGCGCCTGTCTCCGGGCGACGGCGGCGTCGTGGTCGTCGGGACCGGGATCGAGGGGGAGAAGCTCCTTGCCTTCGACCGGGCCGGGAAACCGCTCTGGACCGCCGTGGTCCCCGGCGGCGGCGAGTCGATCGCGGTGAGCCGCGGCGGCGCCTTCGTCGTCGCAGCCAACAACACCACGCTCGGCCAGCGCGTGTCCGTCTTCGACGCGCGCGGCCGGGTCTTCTGGAACTTCCACCTCGACCAGCCGGCACACGAGCCCGTGCGCGTGGGGATCAGCGAATCGGGCGACCGTGTCTTCGCTTCCATCGAGCGGGACGGCCGGCCGGAGATCGCGATCTGGGACCGGCACGGCGAGCCGGTCGGGCGCACGCGTTTCGGCTCGGAGATCACGGCCTTCGACCTCTCCCGTGACGGGCGGCGACTGCTCGCGGCGGCCCGCGGCGGTAGGCTCTTCTTCTACAACCTCCGCTAGGGATCCGGCGATGGACCTCGATCACTCGACCACCGACACGGCCTTCATCGCTGCCGCGCTTGATCACGCCGACACCGGGCGGCTCCTCGACGCCCTGAAGGGCCTCCACCCGGCCGACATTGCGGATCGGATCGAGCCGCTCGACGAGGAGCGCAAGCGCCGCGTCTTCGCGCTGCTCGATCCGGAGACGGCCGCCGACGTGCTCGTGGAGCTGAACGACCCGAGCCGGGAGGAGATTCTCGAGGAGACCGGGCCAACGCGGCTGGCCGAGATCGCCGAGGAGATGGAGTCCGACGAGGCGGCCGACCTGATCGCCGAGCTGCCGGAGGAGACCGCCGCCCAGGTGCTCCGCATGATGGGACGCGAGGAGGTGGCGGAGATCACCGAGCTGATGGCCTACGGACCGGAGACGGCCGGCGGGATCATGCAGCGCGAGCTGCTGGCCGTCCGCGAAGACGCCACGGTGGCGCAGGCGGTGGAGGCGTTCCAGAAGCTCGCCCGGGAAGAGGATGTCGAGGACATCCACAACGTCTTCGTCACGGATCGCGATCACCGGCTCGTGGGGGTGCTCCCGGTGCGCCGGCTTCTCCTCGTGGACGCGTCCACGCCGATCAAGCGCGTGATGGATCCCGACGCCGTGCGGGTGCGGACGGACGTCGACCAGGAGGAGGTCGCGGTGCTCTTCAAGAAGTACAACCTCCTCTCGATGCCGGTCGTGGACGGCGCCAACCGCCTCGTGGGCCGAATCACGGTGGACGACATCGTGGACGTGATCGCCGAGGAGTCGGGCGAGGACATCCTGCTGCTCGGCGGCGTGCACGACGAGGACCGGGTCTTCTGCCCTCCGGGCCAGAGCGTGCGCCGGCGACTCCCCTGGCTCGCGATCAATCTGTGCACCGCGACCCTCGCTGCCTTCGTCGTCTCGCTCTTCGAGGGGACGCTTTCCCGCGTGGTCACGCTCGCCGTCTTCATGCCGATCGTGGCGGGGCTGGGCGGGAACGCGGGCACGCAGACGCTCACGCTCATCACCCGCGGCATCGCGCTCGGGGAGCTCTCCTTCGCCAACGCCTGGCGGGCGCTGATGAAGGAATGTCTCGTCGCGCTGGCCAATGGCACCGCGATAGGGCTGGTGATGGCGATCAGCACCTACGCGTGGAAAGGAGATTGGATGCTCGGCGTGGTGCTCGGGCTCGCGCTGGTCATCAACATGTGCGTGGCGGGCGTCGTCGGCACTCTCGTCCCGGTGCTCCTCAAGCGCGCGGGCGTCGATCCGGCGGTGGCTTCGGGGATCATCGTGACGGCCTTCACGGACTGCTGCGGGTTCTTCTCCTTCCTCGGCCTCGCGACCCTGGCGCTGCGCCACTTCCACATCTGACCGCTCCCCGGAGAAAGGCGTGACGAAAATCGTGGTACGCAGCGCCGGCGCGGCGCGCCTGCGGCGCGGACACCCCTGGGTGTTCTCCAACGAGGTGCGCGGCCGCGTGGCGGATCTGGAGCCGGGCGGAATCGTCGAGGTCGAGGACGGCCACGGCGTCTTCCTCGGCACGGCGTACGTGAACCCACGCAGCCTCATTCTCGGCCGCATGCTCACGGCCGTCCGCGAGCCGATCGACCGGGCGTTCTTCCGGAGCCGGATCCTGCGGGCGCTCGCGTTGCGTGAGCGGCTGTTCCCGGGATGCGATGCGTACCGGCTCGTCTTCGGGGAGGGGGACGGGATTCCCGGCCTCGTCGTGGACCGCTACGGCGACGTGCTCGTGGTCCAGGCCGCCACCTGCGGGATCGATCGCCGTCTCGACGAGATCGCGGACGTGCTGGAGGAGACGCTGCGTCCCCGAGCGATAGTGGAGCGCAGTGATCTACCGGTCCGCGCCCTCGAAGGGTTGGAGCCGCGCAGGGGCGTGATCCGGGGAAGCCTGGCGGGTCCCGTCGTGATCGAGGAAGGCGGGGTCCGCTTCGAGGTCGATCTCCTCGCGGGGCAGAAGACCGGCTTCTACTTCGACCATCGGGACAACCGCGCTGCGCTCGCGCGCCTGGCCCCCGGCGGCGAGGTGCTCGATGTCTTCTGCTATCTCGGCGCCTGGGGACTTCTCGCGGCACGGGCCGGGGCGAAGGGGGTGACGTTCGTGGATGGCTCGCCGGAGGCGCTCGCGCGGGCGCAGCAGAACGCCGAGGCGAACGGGCTCGAAGCGCGATGCGCGTTCCACCGGGCCGACGCCTTCGAGGTCCTTGCGGCTTTCGAGCGCGCGGGGCGCCGGTTCGACGTGGTCGTGCTCGATCCACCGGCGTTCGTGAAGAGCCGCAAGCGGCTCGAGGAAGGCGTGCGCGGGTACCGCGATCTGAATGCGCGGGCGGCGCGGCTCGTGCGCGAGGGCGGAATCCTCGCGACCTCGTCGTGCTCCTATCACCTGGCGTGGGATCGCTTCGAGGGCATGCTCGCCGACGCGGTGGGACGCTCGCGACGACGGGCGACGGTCCTTCACCGGGGTGGGCAGGGTCCCGATCACCCGGTGCCGCTTCTGCTGCCCGAGGCGGCCTATCTCAAGTGCCTGATCGTCCGGCTCGAGGAGACGCCCGCCGCGCCCCGTGCGGTGCAGCGCGCGGAGGCGCAAGAGGAAGCGGACGCAGAAGCGTAGAATCGCGGGGACGCGACGGGCACGCGCGTCCCGCTTGGTTGACCCACGGGGACCCCGGTGCTACGCTCCCCGCAGAGGCCTCATGGCTTTCACGACCTTCCAGAACAAGATCATCCGCACCCTCCGGGTGAAAAACGAGAACCTCCCCGGCGTGCTGGGGCGCCTCGCGACGACGATCGGCGACCTCGGCGGCCTGTTCGGCGATATCAAGACCATCAGCGTCGGGCGGCAGTACACGGTCCGGGACATGGACATCGAGGTGGACGACGAAGCCCACCTCGAGCGCATCCTGGAGGGGCTCCGCAAGCTCAAGCCGGTCCAGATACTCGAAGTCCGCGACGAGGTGCTCGCGTTCCACCTCCGCGGTAAGATCGAGATGGTGAGCACGCACCCGGTGCGCACCATCGCCAACCTCCGCAAGATCTACACGCCCGGCGTCGCCACGGTCTGCCGGGCGATCCTCGAGAACCCCGACTTTGCCTGGTTGTACACCGCCATCCCGCAGCTCGTCGCCATCGTGACGAACGGGAGCCGCGTGCTCGGTCTCGGGGACATCGGCCCGGTGGCCTCCATGCCCGTCATGGAGGGCAAGGCGGCGCTCCTGTCCCAACTCACGGGACTCTCCGGCGTCCCGATCCTCATCGAGTCCCACGACGCGAACGAGATCGTCGAGACGGTGCTGCACATCAGCCCGACTTTCGGGGCGATCCACCTGGAGGACATCGCGACGCCGCTCTGCTACGAGGTGGAGGAGCGCCTGGTCGAAGCACTGGACAAGCCGGTGATGCACGACGATCAGCATGGGACCGCGGTCGTGGCGCTCGCGGCCCTGATCAACGCCGCGCGGATCTCGGATCTCGAACTGCGATCCCTCACGATGGGGCAGATCGGGCTGGGGGCGGCGGGGCTCGCCATCGCGCGGATGCTCATGAGCTACACGTCCCGGCCGGTGCTCGGCGCCGACCTGAACCCCGACGCGATGGAGCGCTTCCGGGCCGCGGGCGGCACGCCCTCCACCCTCGAGGAGATCATGCGGGACGCCGAGGTGGTGGTGGCCTGCACCGGGGTGCCGAACCTGATCAAACCCAACATGGTCCGCAAGGGGCAGGTGATCCTGGCCCTCACGAATCCCGATCCGGAGATCAAGCCGACCCGCGCCATGGCCCACGGCGCGCGCTTCGCCGCCGACGGGCGCTCGGTGAACAACCTCCTCGGGTACCCGGGAATCTGGAAAGGGTCGCTGGACGCCCGCGCGCGGAAGATCACCCGCGAGATGTTCGTGGCCGCGGCCGAATCGATAGCCGCCCAGGCGGAGGAAGGGGAGCTCGTTCCCTCCCCGATCTCCAAGCGTGTCCATCGCGAGGTGGCCCGCGCCGTCGCCCGCGCGGCCATGGAGAGCGGGGTCGCGCGGATCAAGCTCGACGAGGACTATTTCCACTCGTGAGCACCGGCCCCGCCGCCGAGACTCCCAGCGCCGCGCGTTTTCGCCCGCGGCGTCTCCTGCTTCTCGCCGCGGTCCTTGCGCTCATCGCCGCCGCCGGCGCGCTCGTCGACACGGCGATCGAGAAGAACGTCCTCGCCGTCGTCCGGGGCTATGTCCACGGCGACCTGCGCGTGGACCGGGTCGACAGCCACGTCCTGCTCACCCGCCTGACCCTCACCGGCGTCTCCTGGCGCGGTCCCGACGGCGCACCTCTGTTCGCTTCGCCACGGGTGTCGATCGACTGGAGCTGGCTCACGCTCCTGCGCCGCGGCCCCGTGCTCGACCGTCTCGAGATCGTCTCCCCCCGCCTGAACCTGGTTCGCGCGGGCGGGGGCGGCTGGAACCTCGCGGACGCGGTGCCGATCCTCTCGGCACCGGCAGGCCCGCGGCCCGTCCCGGTCGCGATCGATCGTCTCCTCGTCGAGGGAGGCACGTTGCACGTCTCCGACCGGACGCGGGACGCGGAGCTCGCCCTGGACGGTCTCGCGGCCGATGCGGCGCTCGGGCTGCCGCGCCTCGCGGTGCGGGGCAGCATCGGGGCCCGCGGCGGAACCCTCACGCGCGCGGGCGTCCGGCGCGTCCTCGGCCCGCTGCGCGTCGCGGCCCACCTGGACGGCGGTGCGCTCGCGATGGACCACGGCGAGCTGTCGATGGGCACTTCGAAGGTGCGCTTCGATGGGCGCGTGGGGAACGCGGGAGATTTCTCCGGCCTCGATCTCCGCGCGCGCGGGGACCTTGAGGCCGGGGACCTGCGGACCCTCCTTCCATGGCTCGACCGGCTCTCGGGGAAGATCGCCATCGACGCGCGCGTCTCCGGGAGTGCGGCACGCCCCCGAGTCGGGGGGGAGTTGCGCGGGAGCCGGGCGAACGCCTGGGGTCTCGCCATGGATCACCTGCGCGCGCGCTTCGACTACGACCAGAGGGCGCTGCGCGTTTCGGCCATGGAGATCACCGCGCTCGGCGGTCGAATCGCCGGTGGCGGCGCCCTGGATTTCGCTCGCCGGGACTACCGGCTCGATCTCCGCTGCCGTGGCATCTCGGGTACGCGCCTGGTGAACCTCCTGCTCGCGGATCCCCTCTTCGAGGACGCCCGCGCGCGGGTGAGCCGACGCACCCGGGAAGGGACCTACGAGCAGCTGGCGGGGACGATCGATCTCGAGGGGAACGGTTTCGCGCCCGAGGAAGCCAGGGGGATCGCCAATCTCTCCTTCCACGCGCCGGGGCGAGCACCGGGGACTCCGGGGGCGTTCCTGCTGGATGCGCTCGTGCACGTGGAGCGGGGCGAGATGCGCTTCGAGCGCCTCCGGCTCGACTCGGCGGATCTGCGCGTGCGCGTGGGGAACCCCGCCTCGCCGCCGGCGCCCGCGCGGCGAGAACTTCCGGGGAGATCCGCGAGGATTCCGCAATCTGGTTGACAGCGCCGGGGGTGCCCTCCTAGATTGGCGTCACCCTGAAGAGGGGGCCGACAAAATTTTGAGTCGATGTCCCCTCGAACAGGGGACCGACTAGAACCGAATCGATTTCCCTCTCACCCTTGATCGGACGTGCCCGATGCTCAACCGGCTCCTCGGTGGCTTCTCCAGCGACCTTGCGATCGATCTCGGAACCGCGAACACCCTCGTCTTCGTGAAGGGAAAGGGGATCGTCTGCCAGGAGCCTTCCGTCGTGGCCCTCCGCAAGGGGGACCGCGGTGAGTCGAAGGTGCTCGCGGTGGGGCGCGAGGCGAAAGAGATGCTCGGGAAGACGCCGGGGATGGTGCAGGCGGTGCGGCCGATCCGCGACGGGGTGATCGCCGACTTCGAGATGACCGAGGTGATGCTCCGCTACTTCATCACCAAGGTCCACAACCGCCGCGCCTTCGTCCGTCCCCGGGTGATCATCGCGGTTCCCTCGATCATCACTCCGGTTGAGCGGCGGGCCGTGAAGGAATCAGCCGCCTCGGCCGGCGCCAGGGAGGTCTACCTGATCGAGGAGCCGATCGCGTCGGCCATCGGCGCGGGGCTCCCGGTGACGGAACCCTACGGGAACATGATCGTAGACATCGGCGGGGGGACCACGGAGGTCGCGGTGATCTCGCTCGGCGGGATCGTGCAGTCGCGGAGCGTGCGCGTGGCGGGCGACAAGATGGACGAGGCGATCGTCAACCACGTGAAGCGCAAGTACAACCTCCTGATCGGCGAGCAGACGGCCGAGCAGATCAAGATCCGGCTCGGCTCCGCCTTCCCCTCGGACGACGTGAGCGAGATGGAGGTGAAGGGGCGCGACCTGATCGAAGGGGTCCCGAAGACCATCCTGCTGCGCACGGACGAGGTCCGGGAGGCGATCGCCGAGCCCGTGGAGGCCATCGTCGAGGCGGTGAAGCACACGCTCGAGAAGGCACCTCCCGAGCTGGCGGCCGATATCGTGGACCGCGGGATCGTGCTCGCGGGGGGCGGGGCGCTCCTCCGGAACCTTCCGCTGCTCCTGCGAGAGCGGACGGGACTCCCCGTGATGGTGGCCGACGACCCGCTGGACTGCGTCGTGCTGGGCGCCGGCAAGGCGCTCGACGAGCTCGAAACCTTCTCCCAGGTGGTCGACTCCTGATGGCCCGCCTGCGGATGTGGGCCTCGGGGATCCTCGGGGTCCTGTTCCTCGTGGTGGTCTTCCAGAACCTCGAAACGACGAACATCCGTGTCTTGCTCTGGTCCTGGAACCTCCCGCTGCTCGTGGTGATGGTGGCCTTCGCCTCGCTGGGAGCCCTTGTCGGGGCGCTCGTCGCGCTGGCCCTGAACGCGCGGCGGGGGAACAGTCCGCCCGCCTGAGCCGCTCCGCCGCGAAGAACTCTTAATCATTGTCGGCCCGCCCTCGGGTCGGGACCTCCGGTTTCCCCGATGGCGATCCTCGTCCTGGTCATCGCGTTCCCCGTCCTCCTCCTTGGCGCCGAGGTCTTCACGAACGGGGTGGAATGGCTCGGCCGGAGGCTGAACCTCGGCGAGGGCGTGGTGGGGAGCGTCCTCGCGGCCGTCGGGACCGCCCTGCCCGAGACCCTCGTCCCGCTCGTCGCGATCCTCCTCGGGGGGGAGTCGGCCCACGACGTCGGGATTGGCGCCATCATCGGCGCTCCCTTCATGCTCTCTACCCTCGCGATGCTGGTCACCGGCATCGCGGCGCTGGTGTTCTGGCGGAGCGGCCGGCGCGAGCGCCGGCTCCACCTGAACGAGCGCATCATCAGCCGCGACCTGGGCTTCTTCCTCATCTCCTTCACGATCGCGCTCGCGGCGAGCTACCTGCCGACGCGGGAGACGCGCTGGGCGGCCGGGCTGGCCGTGGGCCTGCTCTACGTCTGGTACCTCCGGCTGGTATTCCGGGCGGACGAGGGAACCGAGGGAGTCGCGCCGCCCCCGCTGTACTTCGGCCGGCGCATCGCCGAGCCCGGCCTCCCGCGAATCTGGCTCCAGGTGATCGCCGGGCTGGTGGCCATCGTCGGCGGCGCGAAGCTGTTCGTGTCGGGCGTCGAGGCGCTCTCGGCGGCCTGGAACGTGCCGCCGCTCGTCTTCGCGCTCATCGCCGCGCCGATCGCCACGGAGCTTCCCGAGAAGTTCAACAGCGTCGTCTGGATCCGCTCGGGCAAGGACACGCTCGCCCTGGGGAACATCACGGGCGCGATGGTCTTCCAGTCGACATTCCCCGTCTCGATCGGGCTCCTCCTCACCGACTGGAAGCTCGACCGCTACGCCCACCTCTCGGGGTGGACCGCCGTCGTCTCGGCGGCGATCCTGCTGGCCACGATCCGCGCCAGGGGGCGGGCGCCGGTCCGCGTGCTGCTCCTGTGCGGCGCGCTCTACTTCCCCTTCATCGGCTACGTGCTGTACAACGCGCTGGCCCGATAGCCCGCGCCCGGAGCGCGTGCTAAGATCTCGCGCCGATCCAGAACGCGTCTCGTCCCCTTCGCGGGGCCGGAGGTTTCCGCTTCCATGCGCACTCGACCATTCCCCCTGATCCAGGCCTGGGTCGCCGCCCTCGCGGCGATGGCCCTCATCGCGGGCCCCCTCTCCGCCTGCAAGCCCGTGAGCTCCTCGAAGGAGGCACAGGAACGCCCTGCGCCGGCCACGGGGAAGTCCCCGGACGCTTCGGACAGGGCGCAGGCGCGGGTGGAGACGGTCCAGGTGCCCCCCTTCGTGCGGCTGGCCAAGGAGCTCAACCCGGCCGTCGTGAACATCAGCACGACCCGCAAGGTGGACGGGATCAAGTCTCCCTTCCAGGGGGGTGTCCCCGGGGGGCCAGACGCGCCCGGAGGGCCTGGGGGTCCCGGTGGCGAGGACCCGCTCGATGACTTCTTCAACCGATTCTTCGGGAACCTTCCCAAGGAGCTTCGCAAGCAGAGCAGTCTCGGCTCTGGCTTCATCGTCGACAAGTCGGGGCTCGTGGTGACGAACTGTCACGTGATCGAGAAAGCCGACGACATCAAGGTGACGATGTCCGACGGCAAGGTGTACGACGCGACGGTGAAGGGGTGCGACCAGAAGACCGACGTGGCCCTGATCCAGATCAAGTCCGAGGCCACGCTGCCCACGGTGCCGCTCGGCGATTCCGGGAAGCTCGAGATCGGCGAGTGGGTGATGGCGATCGGCAATCCCTTCGGCCTCACGCACACGGTGACGGCCGGGATCGTGAGCGCGAAGGGGCGCGTCCTGAACTCGGGCCCCTACGACGATTTCATCCAGACGGACGCCTCGATCAACCCGGGCAACTCGGGCGGGCCGCTCTTCAACATCCAGGGGCAGGTGGTCGGAATCAACACGGCCATCGTGGCCCAGGGGCAGGGGATCGGCTTCGCCATCCCGATCAACCTGGCCAAGAGCGTCGTCGAGCAGCTGCAAAAGACGGGCAAGGTGGTCCGCGGGTGGCTCGGCGTCTCGATCCAGAAGCTCGATCCGAACCTCGCGAAGAGCTTCGGGCTACCGGACGCGCACGGCGCGCTCGTGGCCGACGTGCTGAAGGACAGTCCCGCCGCCCGGGTCGGCATCCAGCGTGGCGACGTGATCGTCGCGTTCAACGGCAAGCCGGTCTCCGACTTCCATGACCTCCCCGCCATCGTGGCCGCCGTGACTCCCGGCCGCAGCGTCCCCATCAAGTACCTCCGCAAGGGGAAGGAGACGACCGTCGAGGTCAAGGTGGAGGAGCTGAAGGAGGAGGCGGCGGCGGCGAAGGCCGAGCCCGAGCCGAAGAGCGACCTCGTGGGACTGCAGGTGCAGGCCATGACGCCGGAGCTGGCGAAGCGGTTCGGGATGGAGTCGACGGCGGGCGTGGTGGTGGCAAAGGTCGATCCCGAAGGCGCAGCGGAGGCGGCCGGGATCGCGCCGGGGGACATCGTGCTCGAGATCGACCGGAAAACGATCAAGGGGAAGGCCGAGTACGACGCGGCGATCAAGGCGCTGAAGGGAAAGTCCTCGACGCTCTTCCTGATCCGCCGCGGGCAGCAGTCGCTGTTCGTCGCGCTCGATCTGAAGTAGCGCCCACCGCCGTGATCATCATCGCCCGGACGCTTCTCGTGCTCGGGATTCTCTCCGCAGCGGTGGCCGTGGCGATCGGTACGCTCCTGCGCGATCTCCCCTTCGCCGGGCGCGCCGCGGCCCGGATCGGTGCCATGGCGGGGGTGGCGTTCTTCGGGGTCCTCGCCTGGGGGGTCCTGTCGCGGGAGTCGCCGCTCTTCGGGCGCATGGCGGACCGGGGGCCCGCGGGCTGCCGCGCCGTCGCCCTCACCTTCGACGACGGTCCCAGCCGCATCGCCACCCCGGCGGTGCTCGACATCCTGCGCTCGACCCGCACCCCCGCCACGTTCTTCCTGATCGGCAGCCGCGGCGCCCTCGCGCCCGATCTCGTGCGCCGGATCCACGAGGAGGGCCACGCCATCGGAAACCACGGCTTCACCCATCACCCCTTCGTGTTCATGACCCCGGGCCAGATCGCGCGCGACCTCGCCAGAACGGACGAGGTCGTCCAGAGCGCGGCCGGCGTCCGTCCGGCTTTCGTGCGCATGCCCTATGGCATTCGAGGACCCTTCGCGGTGGGGATCGTGCGCCGGAGCGGACGCCCGGCGATCGGGTGGAGCGTGTACCCGGCCGACGCGCGCCGTCCCTCGGCGGAGATCATCGTGAAGCGCGTGCTCGGGCGGGTGGGGCCGGGGGACATCGTGCTGTTGCACGACGGCGGCGGCGACCGCTCGGCCACGATCGCGGCGCTCCCCCGCATCCTCGACGGCCTGCGCGCCCGCGACCTCGCCGTGATCCCGCTCGCCGATCTGCTGGCCGGCCGCTGCCCCTAGCCGGCCGACCTTTCCTTCACGTCCTGCCCGACCTCCTCGATCGACATGCCGCGCGACCAGAGGTTGTGGAGGCCGAAGACCGCCACGGGCAGGAACTGCACCATCTGGTAGGCAAGGGCCATCGAAAAGGAGACCTCCGGCCGGATGTGGAACATCGCGAGGGTAGTCATCGTGAGCGCCTGGAAGGTGCCGAGGTTGCCGGGGGCGAAGGGCAGCAGCGTCCCGGCATTGGAGAGAAGGATCAGGAGCACGAGGATTCGCAGGTCGAGCGGCTGGTGGAGCGACCGTGTGACCATCTCGAGCACCGCGAGCTGGAGCACCCAGGCGCCCAGCGACAGGGCGTAGACCGTCGTGAGCGCGCGCAGGTCGCGCAGGATGTGCATCCCCTCCCGGAACGATTCCCGGAAGGCCGCGACGCGGCTCTGCATCGACTCCGAAAGGCCCCGGAGCAGCACGCTCCCGGCCTCGACCAGCCGCTGGCGCTGGTTGTGGATGATCACGCCCGCCGTCGCCAGGCCCAGGAACGTGAGGCCCGCGAGCAGCACGAGTCGCTCGAGCCATGCGGGCAGCGGGATCACGATCAGCACGAAGACGATGATCGGCGCGATGGCGAGGGCATCGAGCACGCGCTCCACGACGATCGTCGAGAGCACGTGCACGGTCTTCATGTTCTCCCGGCGCGCGAGGATCACGGCGCGGGTGACCTCGCCGGAGGGGGCGGGGAAAACCTGGTTGGCGAGGTAGCCGACGGTGAGCACGCCGAACACGCGCCCGAAGAGGACGTCCCGCGATTCCTCCGGATTGCTGTTCAGGATGAGCTGCCAGCGCCGGGCGCGCACGATCAGCATCGCGATGTTGAGCACGAAGGCGGGCAGGAAATACCACGCCGACAGCGACGACCATGTGCGGATCAGCTCGTGGCGATCGACGCGGAACACGTAGAGGCTGGCGCCCAGAATCAGCAACGAGAGCAGCGTGGCGCCGACGGTTCGCATCCGCTCGGGGAGGGCCATGTGCTCCATTAACCCCCGGCTCCGGCCCTTGTCAACGCGCCCGGTCCGGCGCGGTGCGCGGCCATGGCTGTTTGCCCGATGGTTGTCCCGCCGGTTTGCCCGCCTGTTTCTCCACTTGTATCTCCACTTGTTACGCGGGGCCGGCCGCACTAGCATCGCAGGCGGCGCGAGATGCGCCGGGAAGGAGCATGTCGTGCGTTCCGAGCATCCAGGGAATCGGACCCCACGCGGCCACGGGGCGCTCGCCGCCCTCGCGGCCCTGGCGCTTTCGGCCTGCGCCCAGGCGCCATCCCTCGCGCCGGCCACCGCGCCCGCGACGGCCGGGATCCCCGGCCTGGGCGGCGCGTCCGTGCAGGGAGTCGCCGTCGGGATCGTGCAGGACCGCTGGCGCTACGACCCGCGCAATCTCCCGGATCGGGTGACACCCGTTCGCGTGCGCATCGTGAACCAGCGCGCGGAGCCGATCCTCGTGAGCCTCACCGACGCGTCGCTCGTCGAGGAGGGCGCCCCCCCCCGCGTCGCGATGTCGCCGGGCGAGGTCGTGCAGGCGACCGCGGGCGAGGGTGGCGGGACGGTCGGCGGATCGCGCGGCCTCGGGATCGGAGGGATAGGGATCCAGCTCGGCGGGGTCGCCGTCGGCGGGCCGGGGTGGGGCGTCGGGACGTCGGGTGTCCCCATCGGCATGGGCCGCGGTCAGCCGGAAGGGGGGATGGACGCGCTGCGCGTCGGCATCCGCCCCGGCCGCCTCGATCCGGGCGCGAACGTGGAGGGCTACCTCTTCTTCGACAGGCCGCTCGGCGGGCGCGATCGCAACCGGCTTTACAAGCTCGTCTGGGCCTTCCGCCCGCTCACGCCGGTGGGCGTCCCGCCGGCGCCGCCGGTGGCGACGGTCGAGGTACCGATGGTGGCGAGGTAGGGCGGATCGCAGCCGCTTGAAGTGGGGGTCCGATGGGCTAGAATGGGCCCGATTTTTCCGGGCGTGGCGCGTCGGACGCGGCGCCTGCGGCCGAAGGCACTCGGCCAAGTCATTGGCGGGGGAAAGCACGAACTGGAACCGGACGGCCCCCCCCGACGGAGATTCCGGCTTGGAGAACGGACGATGACGATCTGGAAGGACGTGCAGGCGATGTGGCGGGGCCTTCAGGGCGTCCTGGAGCCGCTGGACGGCACGGTCCGCGTCCCCCACGCGGCGAAGCTGCGCGATGAGGGCGTGGACGCCCTCGTGTGGAATGCGGTCTTCGCCGAGGACGTGCTCGTGCGCGACGCGGCCCGCTGGGCCATCCGGGCGGCGGCCCGCGCGCTCGGGATCGAGTCGGCCTCGATCTACCCGCTGTACGCGGCGCGCGGCCGGGGGGAGGTTCGCGGATTCAGCGTCCCCGCGATCAACATCCGCGGGATCACCTACGACACCGCGCGGGCGGCACTCCGGGCGGCGACGCGCAATGACGTGGGCGCCCTGATCTTCGAGATCGCCAAGAGCGAGGTCGGCTACACGGAGCAGCGTCCCGCCGAGTACACGGCCGCCGTGCTCGCGGCGGCGATCAAGGAAGGCTGGAAGGGCCCCGTGTTCCTCCAGGGTGATCACTACCAGATGAATCTCAAGAAGTTCAAGGAAGACCCCGCGAAGGAGCGAAAGGTGATCGCGGACCTCATCCGCGAATCGATCCCCGCCGGTTTCCTGAACATCGACATCGACTCCTCGACCCTGGTGGATCTGTCCCGGCCTTCGGTGCGCGAGCAGCAGCGCGACAACTTCGAGGCCTGCGCCGAGCTGACCCGCGTGGTGCGTGAGAACGAGCCCGCGGGCGTCACGGTCGCCATCGGCGGCGAGATCGGCGAGGTGGGGAAGAAGAACAGCACCGAGGAGGAGCTCCGGGAGTACATGAACGGCTACCGCGAGATCGTCGGGAAGGGGACCGTCGGGATCGACAAGATGAGCATCCAGACCGGCACGTCCCACGGCGGCGTGCCGCTGCCCGACGGGACGGTCGCCAAGGTGAAGATCGACTTCGACTGCCTCGCGCGCCTCTCTCGCGTCGCGCGGAGCGAGTACGGCCTGGCGGGCGCCGTGCAGCACGGCGCGTCGACGCTTCCCGACGACGCATTCCACCATTTCGTGGAGGCGGAGTGCTGCGAGGTGCACCTGGCCACCGGCTTCCAGAACCTCACTTACGACGGGGGGCACTTCCCGGAGGAGCTGAAGCGCGAGATCTACGCGCACCTGCGGGAGGCCTGCGCGGGCGAGCGGAAGGAAGGGGAGACCGAGGAGCAGTTCATCTACAAGACGCGGAAGAAGGCCTTCGGCCCCTTCAAGAAGCGGATGTGGAGCCTGCCGTCGGAGATCCGCGGGAAGATCGGTTCGGATCTCGAGAAGAAGTTCGAGTTCCTCTTCCAGCAGCTGGGCGTGGTGAAGACGCGCGACCTCATCGAGCGCCACATCCAGCCCGTGGCGGTGCCGACCCCGACGCCTCGGGGTTGATCCGCCGGGGGGCCGATGATCGACATCTACACGTACAAGCCGGGAGAGGGCCTGCGTCACACAGCCGATGCCGGCGAGCTCGCCAAGCTCATCGAGGATCGCGAGCGCGTCACGTGGGTGGACCTCGAGGATCCGAACGAGGAGGAGATGGTCCTCCTCGATACCGTCTTCCACTTCCACACGCTCGCCATCGAGGACTGCATCCACAGCCGCTCGTTTCCCAAGATCGATGTGTTCGAGAGCCATCTGTTCCTCGTCGTTCACGGCATCCTCCTGGACCGTGAGAAGCGCGATTTCGCCAACTCCCCCGTGAACCTCTTCCTCGGGCGCAACTACCTCGTCACCCAGCATCCCCTGCCGGTTCGGAGCATCCGCTCGACCAAGGCGCTGCTGGGCAAGTCCGACTCCGTCATCGCCCGCGGCCCCGACTTCCTGATGCACACGATCCTCGATTTCCTCGTGGACAACTACCAGCCGATCCTCGACGAGATGGACGAGATCATCGACGAGATCGAGCACCGGATCGTGGAGCACCCGGAGCAGGAGGTTCTGCACGATATCCTGAGCTTCAAGCGGACACTCCAGCGGATGCGGAGAATCTCCTCGTACCAGAAGGAGATCCTGAACCGGCTGTCGCGGGAGGACTTCGAAGTCATCGACCCGAAGCTTCATATCTATTTCCGGGACGTGTTCGATCACCTGGTGCGGGTCACGGATCTCGCCGATTCCTACAAGGAGGTGCTCGCGAGCGCGCTCGAGGCGTACCTCACGGTGGTGAGCAACCGGCTCAACGAGGTGATGAAGGTCCTCACGATCATCTCGACCATCCTGCTCCCCATCGCGACCATCTCCTCGATCCTGGGGATGAACATCGAGTTCCCCTTCCACGCGAACGTGCACGCGTTCCGGATCACCGTCGCGGTGATGATCCTCATCGCCATCGGGATGCTCGTCTACTTCCGTCGCCGGCGCTGGTTCTGAACGTCATGCGGATCGTCCTGCTCTCCCGACGGCGCACCCTCTACTCGACCCGCAGGCTGATCGAGGTGGCGGAGGAGATGGGGCACGAGGTCCACGTGATGGACCCGCTCCGCTGCAACCTCGTTCTCGACCGGAACCGCCCCTCGATGTTTCACGGGAAGGACGAGGTGCGGGACGTGGACGTGGCGCTCCCGCGGATCGGGGCGGCGATCACCGATTTCGGCCTGGCCGTCGTCAACCACTTCGACATGATGGGCGTGCCCGTCGTGAACAGCGCGACGTCCATCGCGCGCACCCGGGACAAGCTCCGCTGCCTCCAGCTCCTCACGCGCCACGACATCGACATCCCGCGCACGGTGATGTTCCGCAACCCGGCCCACCTGGCGGGGGCGCTGGAGATGGTCGGGGGACTGCCGGTGATCCTGAAGCTCCTTCAGGGAACCCAGGGGATCGGCGTCATGATCGCGGAGACGCAGGAATCGGTCGAGTCGGTGATCGAGACGATGTGGGGGCTCGGGCAGAACATCCTGGTGCAGGAGTTCGTGCGTGAGTCCAAGGGGCGCGACATCCGCGCGCTCGTGGCGGGAGGGCGGGTGATCGCGGCCATGCGGCGGAAGGCGCGCGTGGGACAGTTCCGCTCGAACATCCACCGGGGCGGCACGGGCGAGGCGATCGATGTGGATGCCGCCACGGAGCGCGCGGCGGTGGAGGCCACGCGTGTCATGGGGCTGGAGATCGCGGGGGTCGACCTGCTCGAGTCGAGCCGCGGGCCCAAGGTGATGGAGATCAACTCCTCCCCCGGCTTCGAGGCGCTCGAGCGGGCGACCCAGAAGGACATCGCGCGAACGATGATCGAGCACACGGTGAACTTCTCACGGCGCGACCGGGCGCGGCGGCGCGCGGAGAGCGAGGCCGATCTGGACATCGCGGTCGCGCTCCGGGAGAAGCCATGAAGCGACTGGAGATCGCGGGCACCGTCGTGCGTCCCGGGGAGACCGTCCCTATCCACCTGCCCATCAGCGAGCTGTACACCTCCACGCCCGTCGAGATCCCCATCACCGCCATCCGCGGCGAGGAGGATGGGCCGGTCGTCTTCGTCACAGCGGCCGTGCACGGCGACGAGATCAACGGCATCGAGATCGTCCGCCGGCTCATCTACGACGTGGACCACGGGCGGATGAGCGGCGCGCTGATCTGCGTGCCGGTGGTGAACGTCCTCGGTTTCCTCTCGCACTCGCGCTACCTCCCGGACCGGCGCGATCTCAACCGCCATTTCCCGGGCGATCCGCGGGGGCATACGTCGAGCCGCATCGCGTCGATCTTCTTCAACGAGGTCGTGAAGCAGTGCGACTACGGAATCGATCTTCACACGGCCCCCACGGGGCGCTCCAACACCGCCCACGTCCGCGCCGACGCGGAGGTGCCGGAGGTGCGCCGCCTGGCCCGGGCCTTCGGATCGAGCATCCTCGTGCACACGAAGGGGCAGATGGGGACCCTGCGCCGCGCCGCCACGGAATCCGGGATCCCGACGATCACCTTCGAGGCGGGCGAGCCCGCGCGCTTCAACCGCGCCGTGACCATGGAAGGGTTCCGGGGTGTTCTGAACGTGCTCGTCTCCCTCGGCATGATGAAGGGGGAGATCCGGAAGCCACCGTTCCGGGTGATCGTGAAGGAAACCCTCTGGATCCGCGCCGAGCGCGGCGGGATCCTCGATCTCCGTGTGCGCCCCGGGCAGCTCATCTATGAAGGGGACATCATCTCCGTGAACACCAACCCCTTCGGCGCCGAGGTGAACACGATCCGCTCGCCCGTCACGGGGATGGTGATCGGCACCACGTCGTCGCCCATCGTGAACCCCGGCATGGCGATCTGCCACATCGTGCGCCTCAAGAAGACCCTCGCCACCGTGGAGCGCGCGTTCGACAAACGCCGAGGCGCTGCAAGAGGCTAGGGTTCGGGGCAGGTGACGTGACGACCGCCGACCTCGCCTGCCACGCCGAATCGATCTTCCGCGCGGCGCTCTCCGCCGTGGACCCCGGCACCCTTCTGCGCCGCAGGCTCCGCAGGGCGGGGAACCAGCTCATCGTGGGCGGGACGCGGTACGCCCTCGAGAGCGGCCGCGTTTTCGTTGCCGGCGGCGGGAAGGCCTCCGGGGCCATGGCGGCGGCGCTCGAGGAGATCCTGGGTGACCGGATCGACTCGGGCGTGGTTTGCGTGAAGGACGGCCACGGGGTACCGACCTCCCGCGTGCGCCTGCGCGAGGCGGGCCACCCGGTCCCCGATGCGCGGGGCGTGGCCGCCGCGGAGGAGATGCTCGCGCTGGCCCGGGCCATGCGCGAGGGCGATCTCCTGATCGTGCTGCTCTCGGGCGGCGGGTCCGCTCTCCTCACGCTTCCCGCCGACGGCATCACCCTCGAGGACAAGCGGCGCGTCACGGATCGCCTGCTCCGCGCGGGCGCCCCCATCGGCGATCTCAACGCGGTGCGCAAGCACCTCTCGCGCATCAAGGGCGGCCGCCTCGCCCAGGCCGTTCCGGCCGGGCGCGTCCTGACCCTGATCCTCTCCGACGTCGTCGGCGATCGGCTCGACGTGATCGCATCCGGCCCCACGGTCCCCGATCCCACGACCTGGGCCGACGCGATGACGATCCTCGACCGCTTCGATCCCGGCGACATCCTCCCCGAAACCGTGAGGCGGGTGATCCGGGAGGGCGTCGAAGGGCACCGCCCCGAGACTCCCAAGCCGGGCCGGCCCGGCTTCGGCCACGTCGAGAACGTGATCATCGGCAACAATTTCGATGCGCTGCTGGCCGCCCGCACCGCCGCCGAAGGGCTCGGCTTCCCCGCCCGGATCCTCTCGCCCGCCATCGAGGGCGAGGCCCGGGAAGTGGCCGCCGAGCACGCGCGGATGGCGCGGGAGGCGCGGGAGAAGGGCGCGGCGCCCGCCTGCATCCTCTCGGGCGGTGAGACGACGGTCACGGTGCGGGGGAAGGGGAAGGGAGGTCGCAACACGGAGTCTGCGCTCGCCTTCGCGATGGCGGCGGAGGGCCTCCCGGACGTGGCCGGCCTCTTCGCGGGCACCGACGGCACGGACGGCCCCACCGACGCAGCGGGCGCCCTCGCGGACGGCGCCACGGTGGTCCGCGCTC